>JAKIUS010000070.1 GCA_021647445.1 Geopsychrobacter sp.
GCGGTCGCCCCTAAGGCGAGTAAAATTTGCGGCAACAGAGCCTGCAGTTCGAGACCACTCATGGCAGGCCTCCACCCTTAAGCAACAGACTGATTGGTCCGCTCAGCGGAGCCAATACCGGTGCGGGATAGAGTCCCAGCCAGACCACCAGCAAAGCAAGGGGGATCAATAGCAGCCACTCACGCCGGTCGAGATCCGCATGCAGGCAATCCTTATCGCCAATTTTACACAGTTGCCCAAGCGGCCCCCAGAGGACCCCCTGTACCAGGCGCAACATGTAAGCCGCCGAGAAGACCACCCCGGCGACGGCAAACGCTGCCAACAGCGGAAAGCGAGTGAAGCTTCCGAGTAGCACCAGAATTTCACCGGCAAAGTTGGCCAAGCCCGGCAGGCCCAACGAGGCGAGGCTAAAGAGCAGAAAAAAAGCGCTGAAAAACGGCAGGCTCTTCCACATCCCACCCAGAACGCGCAGGTCACGCGAACCGGTGCGATCCTGCAGCATGGCGATCATGATAAACAGCGCCCCGGTGGTCACTCCGTGACCAATCATCAGCAGCAGTGAGCCCTCCCAGGCCAACTGATTCCAGGCACTTAAGCCCAGGATAACAAAGCCCATATGCGATACCGATGAATAGGCGATAACCCGCTTAATATCGGTCTGAACATAGGCGATCCAAGCCGCATAGAAGATACCGATCAGTGCTAGAATTGCCAGAAAAGGCAGACTCTGCTGCGCGGCATGAGGAAAAAACGGGAAGGCGAAACGGATCATCCCGTAGATGCCGGTCTTAAGCAGCAGTCCGGCCAGATCGACCGAACCGGCCGCTGGAGCCTCGGTATGCGCATCGGGCAACCAGGTATGAAAGGGGAAGAGCGGCACCTTAACCACAAATGCGAGCATAAAGCCGAGGTAGAGCAGCATCTCGGTCGTCGGAGTCAAACTGGTATTCTTCAGCGCCTCAAGCGCGAAGCTGTAGACTCCTGTTTGTTCACCATGAATCAGATAGAGACTGATAAGCGCCAGTAACATGAAAAGACTGCCGGCCAGGGTAAAAAAGAAAAACTTCAAGGCCGCATAGACCCGGTTGCCATGTCCCCATATACCGATCAAGAAGAGCATGGGGATCAGCATCAATTCCCAGAAGAGATAGAAGAGGATAAGATCGGTGGCCAGAAAGACGCCGATGATCCCAGTCTCCATCACCAGCACCAATGCATAGAAAAGTGCTGGATGCTGCCGTTGCTTCCAACTGATCAGCACCGCCCCGACCTGCAGCAGGGCCGTCAAGGTGACCAGCAACAGGGAGATACCATCCAGCGACAGACTGTAACGGATACCGAAACTCGGGATCCAGGGCTGATCCTCCTGCAGCAACCAGCCTGCAGCATGAGGCAGTTCGATGAAGAGCCAGACACACAACAACAGGACGGCCAGCGTGGTTAGCAGGCTCAACCAGCGACAGGCCCCTGGCGAATGACGCAGCAACAGGCACAGCAGGGTTCCGGCCAGCGGCAACCAGAGCACCAGGCTGAGAAACGGAAAATCTGTCAAAGCAACGGGGTTCATTCTTGAATGTCTATCCTTTGTGTAGGATCAGTAACGAGTAGAAACTTAAAAAAAATATCATCACTTGTCACTTGTCACGGCCTCTAAACCACAGCCTTCAACAACAGCCAACCAACCATCAGCAACAATCCCCAGGCGAAACCCTGCAGATAAAACGAGAGTTGCCCGGTCGCCAACTGGCGCATATAACCGCCCCAATGCAGCAGGGTGCGCCCGAGGCCTTCAACCACACCATCGATCAAGCCCTTATCTCCGGCGATAAAACAGAAACGTGCCGTAAAGCGGTAGGGCCGTAAAACAAGCCATTCATAAAGGGCATCAAAGCGCCAGCCCTGGAGCAAAAAACGCCGCCAGCTGCTCTCTGCTTCGACCTCAAAATTGCGATAGAGCAGATGCGCTGGCAGCCACCCCGCGACGAAGAACAGACTCATCAGTACCAGTAGCCCGAGCTCAGTGACCAGCGGCAGCTCCTTAGCAGGGGTTGAACCCAACCAGGCACCAAGCAACTCATGACCGCCATAAAAGTGTGGCAGATTGAACAGACCGCCGAACAGGCCGAACAACGCCAGCGGCGGCAGGGTCCAGATCAGAAGCGGTGAAAGCCGATGGGCCGTTTTTTTGCCGCGATAAGAACCAAAAAAGACCAGGTAAAGCAGACGGAAGCTATAAAAGGAGGTCAGTCCGGCGGTAAAAACACCGATTCCCCACAGACAGGCCAAAAAACCGTCGCCTCGCGTGAAGGCGGCGAACACAATGGCAGCCATGGAGAAGAAACCACCGCTCAAGGGCGCACCAGCCAGACACAGAATTCCGATCAAAAACAGCCAGAAAAGCAACGGACTCTTCTGTTTCAGCCCACCCATCTTGTAGATGTCGTTCTCGCCTCCAGCCAGATGAATCAGAGCACCGGCTCCCATAAAGAGCAGCGCCTTGAAGAAGGCGTGGACCAGCAGATGATCGATGGCCGCCGCGACACTGCCGACCCCGACCGCGAGAAACATATAGCCAATCTGACTCATGGTTGAATAGGCGAGCACCCGTTTGATCTCACGCTGGGCGACGGCGCAACTGGCGGCGTAGAGCGCAGTCAGCGCACCAACCGCGGCGATCACAGCCATCCCAGTTGCAGAGAGTGAGACCAGCGGAAAGAGTCGGCAGAGCAGATAGACCCCGGCAGTGACCATGGTCGCGGCATGAATCAGCGCCGAAACCGGCGTCGGACCGGCCATGGCATCGGGCAGCCAGGTCATCAATGGAAACTGTGCGCTCTTACCGCAGGCTCCCCCCAGCAGCAGCAGCACCAGCGGGGTGAGCAGAACGGGATCAAGCTCGGTGGCACGCTGGTTGATCTCGGCAATATTGACGGTCCCAAGCAGCGAGAACAACCAGAGTAGAGCAATAGTGAAAAAGAGGTCACCAATGCGGGTGACGATGAAGGCTTTACGTCCCGCCAGGGCATTTTCACTTTTGGCGTACCAGAAACCGATCAAACCATAACTGCAGACCCCGACCCCCTCCCATCCGAGAAAGAGCAGCAACAGATTATCGGCCAAAATAATACAAAGCATGGCGCAAACAAACAGGTTGAGCAGTGCAAAGAAACGCGCCTGGTCCTCTTCATGCTCCATGTAACCAGCCGCATAGATATGAATCAGACTCGCAACCCCGGTAACCATCAGCGTCATGGTTGCCGCCAAGGGATCAAAGAACAAGCCGATATCGGCCTTGAGTCCGGCGCTCGCCAGCCAGGTAAAGAGCGTGACCTGCGTCCCTTCCGCCGCCAGCGGCCAGCAGAGCAGCGTCACCCCGAAGCTGCCGACAATCGCACCGATGGCCAGCAAGGCGACCAATGCGCGCGGCAGACGACAACCGAAACAGGCGTTAAACACCCCGCCGGTCAGCGGCAACAGAATCAATAGGAACAGCAGTCGAGAATCCATTTAGCCCCTCAACTCGTTAAAGGCACGCACATCCACGGTTTGCTTGCGGTGATTGAGATAAACCACCATCGCCAATGAGATAGAAACCTCGGCCGAGGTCAACGCCATCAGAAAAATCACCAGCACCTGGCCATCGACCTGCTGCCAGAGAGCGCTGGCACCGACCAGCACCAGACCGGCGGCATTGAGCATAATTTCAACCCCGATCAAGATCATAATCAGATTACGCCGCACCAGCACCGCCATCAGACCGAGAAAGAAGAGTAGACTGGCCAACACCAACAGATGTTCGAACGGTACGATCATTTGATGCCTCCCGCCTCTTTGCGCCCACCGGCACGTCCGACATAAAAAGCCCCGACCGCCGCGAACAGCAGTTGAAAAGAGACGATCTCAATCGCCAGCGCATATTCATGGAAGAGCACGTAGCCAAAATCTCGCGGCGAGGCATACCAGGTTGGAATATTCTGGCTGCCCGCCGGATCGAGTTTTAGCAGCAACAGAGTACACCCAATAAGCGCCGCACCGAGCAGCAGCACCGGCAACCATTGCAGCGGCCCCGGGCCCTGGCGATCGGCCCGTTCACCGGGGGAGAGCTCAAGCATCATGATGATAAACAGAAAGAGCACCATGATGGCACCGGCATAGATAATGACCTCCCAGGCCGCGACCAAAGGAGCACCGAGCAGATAAAAGAGCATCGCCAGCGCAAAAAAGCTGTTGACCAGGTAGATGATCGAATGCACCGGGTTACGCCGGGTAATCGCCATCGCCGTCGCAACAACCGCGATGATGCCCAGTATGTAGAAAATATAGGTTGCCATCTTTAACACCTTTAGTACCTTTGAAATCGTGAGGTGTGAGGCGTAAGGAGTGAGGGGTAACACCTAACACCTAACACCTAACACCTCACGCCTCACGCCTAACACCTCACGCCTCACGCCTCACGCCTCACGCCTCACGCCTCACGCCTGACTTTGCCCCATCATGCCTCAGGGCATGAGATCTCTAACATCCACCGGCTTGTCTTCACCGGGGTTTTCACCACGCCCTGCGACCACCCCGATACCGGCGTGTCGGTAAAAATTATAGTCCGGCTCCTGGCCACAATGATCGACCAGCAACTCCTCTTTCTCCCACACTGTCTCCAACGGGTTGCGATTGGCCAACTCGAAATCACCGGTCACCTGAATCGCCAGGGTCGGGCAGGCCTCGGTGCAGAGACCGCAAAAGATACAACGACTGAAATTGATGCGGAACCAGGCGGCGTAGCGGCGACCATCCTCCCCTTCAGTCGCCTGCATCGAGATGCAATCGACGGGGCAGGCGGCGCTGCATAGATGACAGGCGACACAACGCTCCTGCCCATCGGGGTCACGGGTCAGAATCAGGCGACCCCGGTAACGCGGCGAAATTTCAGCCCGCTGTTCCGGGTACTGAATTGTCACCGTGGGCCGAAACATATTGCGCAGGGTAATCCAAAAGGGTTGGATGGTTCCCTTGATATCGCGCCAGATATTCATCCCTGCCTCCAGAGTAGAAAGGCACCGGTCAGAATAACGTTGAGCAACGACAGAGGGAGCAGAATTTTCCAGCCGAAGTGCATCAGTTGATCATAGCGCAAGCGCGGCAGGGTGCCGCGTACCCAGATAAAGAAGAAACAGACCAAAAGCACCTTAATGCTGAACCAGACGATACCCGGCAAAAACGGCCCCATCCAACCGCCTAAAAAGAAGACCGTCAACATCGAACCGAGAATAATCAGATTGATATACTCGCCGACAAAAAACAGCCCAAAGCGCATCCCCGAATACTCGGTATGAAAGCCCGCTACCAATTCATTTTCGGCCTCGGGAAGATCGAAAGGGATCCGTTTACTTTCGGCGACAATGCTGATCAAAAAGATCAAAAAAGCCAGCGGATTCACCAGCGCGAAAGGCACATCGGCCTGGGCCATGACGATATCGTTCAGCGAAAATGAACGTGCCAGCATCACCACCGGCACCAGCGCCAGCCCCATCGACAGTTCATAGCTGATCAACTGCGAAAGTCCACGAATCGCCCCGAGCAGCGCATATTTGGAATTCGAGGCCCAGCCGCCGAGGGTCATGCCATAGACCGCCAGTGATGAGAGTCCGAGAAAAAAGAGCACGCCAATGTTCAGATCGCAAACGACCAGCGGGACCTCGTGGCCGAAGAGGGTCAGGGGTGGACCGAAGGGGACCACGGCGAAGGTCAAAAGGGCGGTCACCGCCGCCAGACCGGGGGCCAGCATAAACAGCCACTTATCGGCCTGATCGGGAATAAAATCTTCCTTGGTCAAGAGCTTGATCACATCGGCCAGCGGCTGCATCAGCCCGAAGGGGCCGACCCGATTGGGGCCGGGGCGCAACTGCATGCGACCCAGAATCTTACGCTCCGCAAGCACCAGATAAGCGGCTAGAGTCAAGAGCACAAAGAAGACCAACCCCAGCTTGGCCAGGATCAGCAAGGTTATGAGCAACCACTCAGGCATCATCGACCTCCGCATAGAGCTGACAGGAAAGCGACAGTCCGCCGGGGGTAAAAACCTCAAGCGGCGTACCCGGCAGGCAGGGGAGCATCGCCCGTCCTTGGGCCATGGTCGCCTTGAGACGCAACGGCAGGCGAAAATGACCCAGCGACGTGTGCAGACGGACCTGCTGCCCCTCGACAAAGCCACGGACGGCAGCTTCCGCGGGATGCAGCCAGAGGCAGGGTGATTGCAGACGCGAGGCCAAGTGGCGGCTCAGGCGCGAATGCTGATCACCGCCATAACGAGCCATAACCGGCAGAAGCCGCAAATCACCATTCTGTTCCCAGATCTCCAGGCGACTCTCAAGCAGGCGCTCACCGCAATCGGCCAGGCGACGACCACTGTCACCCGCCTCCAAGTGCTCGATATCGCGTAGACAGGTGCGTTCCTGAACAATCTGACGTCGCAGGCTAAAGAGATCCTGACGATCTTTGAGTAACCATTGCAACAGATGAACAGCCGAGCGCGGAGCTGAACCGGGAGGGATTATTTCAAAGCGCCGCAACGGATGCCCACCGTCCGCACTGACGGCAATCGACAAGCCCGGCTCCATCACCGGATCAAACGCCTGCATCCGCCCCTCATTATTGATGAAGGTTCCACCACACTCATAGAGGGTACGCGTCGGTAAGAAAAAATTAGCCCCGGAAAGGGTATGGGTCGGCAGATGATCGAACAAAACCAACAGGTCAAGACGCGACAAGGCGAGCTGCATGCGACCCGGCTCACAATGCTCAATCGCCGGATCATTTGCAAGACAGATCAGCCCTCGGACCTGGCCATTTTCAAGATCATCAAGCAGATCACGCTGAGGACCAGCGTCATCGAGCAGGCCACAGCCAAAACTGTTGGCCCCATGCAGCACCGGGAAGATCAGGCAATCATGCTGATCACAACAACTCTCGCTGAAGCGCAGCAGCAGTTTCAAACCGGCACCACCGAGCAGGTCTCCACCCCCGACCAGAACGGGTTTTTGCGCCGCCTCCATCTGCTGACGCAGGCTTTCAAGCAGTTCATGATCTTCGGGTGCCGCGAGGGCCCGCAACAACGCCTCCTGGGTCATGGCGTGATGTTCGAACGCACAGGGCAACTCGACCGGGCGGGGATCAAGAACCACTACCCGCCCACCGGCCCGCACCACTTGACGCAAAGCCAGAGCCAGCACCGGCGCTTCCGCCAAAGGATCGACCCCCGCCACCACCACCAGGTCGGCACTGCGCAACTGTTGCAAGGAGGCGAGTTGACCACTCGAAATCGAGGCGGCAACCCGGGCGGCAAAGGCGCGCCGTGGATGGGCATCGTAGAAGGGGGCAGGTGCTCCGAGTCGTTCCGCCAACTTCTTCAATAGCAGATTGGCTTCAAAGGAGGCGCGCGGCGAACCGAGCAGACGCAAGCTCTGACCG
>JAKIUS010000071.1 GCA_021647445.1 Geopsychrobacter sp.
ATCGGGTGAAGAAGACACCTGCTTGAAGTGCCATGGCAACAGCGCTGATCGAAATCAGATGCAACTTGGCGGCTACCTGACAGCGAGTGCGTCCCGTGATTACAAAAATATTGAAGTCGAACTGCGTAAGCCTTACAACCATCCGGTGTTGAGCACTAACGGCGTTCACCAGCAGCGTGAACTTATTCCAGAAGAGTTGGTCAATGCACGTCGTCATGCCGAATGTATCGATTGCCACGAACCTCATCAGTTGCAAAAGAATGCTCCTTACCGTGGTATCAGCAAACGCGGTGTAGGTAACTTCAGTGCCGATGTGACTCAGGAGTATGAACTCTGTTATAAATGTCACGCTGATAGCGCGAATCTGCCCGCTGATTCAAGTAATAAGCGGGAGGAATTCCGGCGTTCCAACCCCTCTTTTCATCCCATTGAAGGGGAGGGGGCCAACGCCTATGTAATCAGCCTTAAGGCTCCGTATAAGGCACGCAAGGAACAACCGGGTGATGTTTCTATCATCAGTTGCTCTTCGTGTCATGGGAGTGATAACCCCGCAAGTCCGAAGGGGCCGCACGGTTCGATCTATCCTGGGCTGTTAGTCGATAACTATGAGATGGGTTCTGGCTTGCGCGAAAATCAGCGTGCTTATGCACTCTGCTACCGCTGTCACGAGCGTAGTAGTATTCTTGGAAACGAGAGTTTCGCCTATCATGCCTTGCATATTCAGGGGAACGGGACGCGAAATTTCGCCGGGACAAGTTGTTTTACCTGTCACGATGCGCATGGCAGTCGCGTTAATCAATATTTGATCCGCTTCGATCCAAATGTTGTAGAGCCCAATATTCGCGGTGATCTTAAATTTAAGGCTACAGGGGTTGCCAGTCGCCATGGCTCCTGTGCTCTCAGTTGTCATGGCGTTGAGCACGCACCAAAGAGCTACTGAAATTCCGATTTTATATATTTTTATGTGCCCCCGATCTGTGAGGATCGGGGGTTTTTATGTTTAGAAGGGAAAGAGAACAGGGATGAGCAGGGAGGCAAGTGCCCAGCATATAAGGTTGAGACCCATTCCGGAGCGGGTGTAGTCCGAAAAACGATAGCCCCCGGGTCCCATGACCAGAGCGTTTGATTGATGTCCAATCGGCGAGATAAAACAGATTGAGGCGGCCAGAGCGATTCCCATGAAAAAAGGTTTGGGATCGACGTTCAGGGAAATCGCCGTGCTGTAGGCGATAGGAGCAAGCAGCACAACCGTTGCGGCGTTGCTCATGATGGCGGTCAAGAGAATGGTCAGGAAAATCAGGATGGAGAGTACAGGCCATGGGCCGAGGGTGCCTGAAAATTGGATCAGGAATCCCGCGATTTTAGCGGCCAGTCCGCTGCTCTCCATGGCGATGCCTAACGGCAGGGTTCCGGCGATCAACAGAATGATTGACCAGTCGATACTTTCGTAGGCATCTTTGATGCTGAGGCAACGGCTCAGTACCATCAGGAGCGCGCCAAGGGTCGCCGATAACATGATCGGCATAATCCCGCCGGTCGCAAGCAGGATGGCTCCGGCTAAAATTGCAATCGAAGCTGGACCTCGGTGAGGCCGGTAGGGGCTGGTTTCGATATCTCCCAGCAATAAAAACCCATGATTCTTACTCAGGTGAACGACATGATCGTGGGTGCCCTGTAGTAACAGGACGTCTCCAAAGCGCAGAATGACATGATCGACTTTGCGGACCACGGGGGCGCCAGATCGCCAGATCGCAAGGACTGTCAGTCCGTAGGTTTCGGCGAACTTCACTTCACGCAGGGTCTTGCCGACCATCTCACTGGTGGGTGTCAGTGAGGCCTCGATGACCAGCACATCTTCTCTTTCGCGATGCGGATCCTTCGGATATTCTTTTTCAGGGACGACCTGCAACCCTTCTGCACGATGGAGTTGCAGAATTGTTTTGGGATTTCCTTCAACAAAAAGAATATCTCCAGCGAGTATTTTACGATTGCGATGGGGGAAGGGAAATTTCTGCCTACCACGTAAGATGGCCCTGACTTTAAGCGCGTGGTTCTCTTCGAGGCGCGAGGCGGCAATGGTCTTGTTCGCAATCGCGGCGCCAGGCAAGACTTCGACTTCGGCAATATACGCCTTCACCTGATAGGCGGAAGTCAGGGTTCCGGTTTTTCGTTCAGGCAGAAACCGGCGGCCAAAGGTACTCATATATAAAACACCTGCGATCAGCAGGACGATTCCAAGGGGTGTGAAATCAAACATTGAGAAGGAAGTGCCTGCATGCTGCATCAACAGAGCGTTGGCCAGCAGGTTTGGTGGGGTACCGATCAGGGTGCAAACACCGCCGAGCAGCGAACCAAAGGCGAGAGGGATGAGCAACTTCGAGGGGTTAACATTCCCTTTCTTACCCATTTCGATGGTCAGGGGCATCAACAGGGCGGTCGCCGCAATATTATTGATGAACGCTGAAAACAGCGCGGAGGTCAACATAATGGTGATTACCATGCGTTGTTCCGATTGTCTGGATATTTCAAGCAGACGTGACGTCAGGGGTTGCAATGCTCCGGTGTGAGTGAGCCCCGAACTGAGGATAAACATTGCAGCGACGGTGATGACCGCCGGATTGCTGAAACCGGAAAAGGCTTCGGCTGGCGTGACGAGACCAGTGATGCCCAGGGCTAGAAGGATCATGAGACTGACAAGATCCACCCGGATACGATTACTGGCGAAGAGCAGGATGGAGACAGAGAGGATAAAGAGAACCAGCAGGGCATCCATACGACCTCCAGCGGCAGACTGTTTGTCTTTTGATTCTAATCGATCAGAGGTCTTCTCTCAACTATTGCGCTACTCTTCTCGATTTGTTGAAGTAATGTGCGGGACGCTTTTGTCGGATCTGCTGCAGCCATAATTGCCGAAATTAAGGCAATACCGTATGCCCCGGCATCAAGGACCTCGTTGATTCGTGCGGCGTTGATTCCTCCTAATGCATACACAGGGATTGGTGAGTTCAGGCAGATCTCCTTTAGGGCGTTAAGCCCTTGGGGCGGGCCATACTGGGCTTTGGATGCGGTAAAAAATATTGGGCTGAAGGTGATAAAATCTGCCCCTTGGTCAGCGGCTTCTTCTGCTTCGTGAATACTGTGCGCCGAATAACCGATCAGGGCATCATCTCCGAGTGCGTACTTAGCCGCTGCAACTCCACATGATTTTACTCCGAGTTGTACGCCGTCAGCGCCGATTTCGGCGGCGATCTCTACGGATCCATTTAAGAGGAGTTGCGCACCGAAATAACGGGTTCGCTGCAGAATTTTTAAGGCTAAGGTCTTGAGTTCTGGAGCAGGGAGATCCTTTTCACGTAGCTGGATGAGCCTGACCCCGGCAAGCAACGCGGCATCAAGGGTAGTCAGCAGGTCCGGCGTGGTTGTTTTTCGATCCGTAATTAGGTAGAGCGCCGAGAGATTATCCTGAGGTTTTCTCATGTCTGCGGATTTAAGAATGCACCATCCCAATCCTTCCAGACCGCTTCGTAGCCACGTTCGGCCAGGACTGAGCGGATCTCTTCGGGACTGCGCTGGTCATTGATGGCAAATTGTTCGCCATCACCTTCGTCGCCCTCATAGCCCCCCGGAGCGGTACAGGACCCCGCACTCATCTGGGTGATCCCAAGGGGAAGAAGATTATCGCGGAATTCAGCACTTTCACGGGTTGACATCACCAGCCCGGCATCGGGCAGCAGCAGACGCAGGGCGCAGATCAGCTGGGTCAGTTGTCGATCACTGACCATCGAGCGCGGTGCAAATCCACCTTCGGCAGGCCTTAAGCGTGGGAAGGAGATGCTCACCTGGGTTTTCCAGAAGCGATGCATCAGGTAGCGCGCATGGAGTCCCGTGTAGAAGGCATCTGTCAGATAATCCCCCAAACCGAGAAGTGCACCGATGCCAATCCGCCGAAGTCCGGCTTCGCCACCCCGTTTCGGTCCTTCGAGGCGATATCGAAAATCGCTTTTCGGGCCGAAAGGATGTAACTCAGGATCGAGTGTTTCATCGTAGGTCTCCTGGTAGAGAGCGAGACCATCGATACCCGCCTTTGCGAGCCGTTGATACTCGTCACTTGCCATCGGGAATACTTCAATTGACAACGAACTGAATTTTGGTGCGAGTAGCTGCACTGCGTGCTCTAGATACGCGACGCCTGCCGCTTCGGGAGCCTCTCCTGTCAGAAGCAGGATGTGCTGGAATCCTTGCCGATGAAGGTGGTCCGCTTCACGTAAAATCTCCGCATCGTTCAGGGTCTTGCGCCGCAGATCATGGTTGTCGGCGCTGAAGCCGCAGTACTTACAGCCATTGTGGCATTCATTTGAGAGGTAGAGTGGGGCATAGAGCTGGATGGTCCGGCCGAAACGCTGGCTGGTCATGCGATGGGCGCGTGCCGCCAACAACTCGAGCTGTACTGCGCTCATGCTGGGTGACAGCAGACTGATAAAATCATTGATCGATATGGTTGCCTTGGCTAAGGCGCGGTCGATCTCCTGGGACGTTGTCTGCGCGAGCCGTTCACGCAGTCCGGCTGCCGGGTATTGCTGTAGAAGGTTGTAAAAACTCACTTATTCCTCCCGCAGAAAACCGGTGAGGGGGCTGGAGGCCTGAGCTGTGCCGCGCTGTGGACCGAGACCTGCCAGGTAGGCCAGGCGACCAGCTTGAACGCCCAACTTGAATGCTTCTCCCATGGCTGCCGGATTGGCGGTGTCGGCGAGAGCGGTATTGACCAGTACGGCATCAGCGCCCATCTCCATTGCCTCTGACGCATGTGAAGGTGCCCCCAGACCAGCGTCAACAACGACCGGGACATTGGCCTGTTCGATGATAATATTGATGAGGTCGCGCGTCCTGAGTCCCCGGTTGGTCCCGATCGGGGCTCCAAGGGGCATGAGGGTCACGGTTCCCGCTTCCTCCAGGTGCCGTGCAAGGACCGGATCGGCAGGCATGTAAGGTAATACGTTGAAGCCCTCTTTGACCAGAATCTCAGCGGCCTTTAGTGTCTCGACCGGATCGGGGAGTAGATAGTAGGGATCTGGTGTGACTTCCAGTTTTATCCAGGGCTCACAGCCTGCAGCCCGAGCCAGTCGCGCAAGGCGTACCGCTTCTTCGGCATCTCGCGCGCCACTGGTGTTCGGTAACAGTAGATAGCGGTCAGTGTCGATATACTGCAACATACTGTCGGCCGGATTGTTGATGTCGACCCGGCGCAGGGCAACGGTTACAATTTCGCTACCCGAGGCCTCCATTGCCGCTTGCATGGCCATGTTGGATGAGAATTTCCCCGTTCCAACCATCAAACGCGAATTGAAGCGACGTCCGGCAATTTCGAGTGTGTCCATCAGTGTTATACCTTCTGTTTGCATGTCAGCCTCCGCCGACAAATTGGATGATTTCAAGTTTATCCCCTTCTTTAAGCTGTTGTTCCCTGTACTCATTTGCATTGAGAATCACCTGGTTCAACTCAAGCACGACCCGCTCCGGCTGAAGCTGAAGCTCGGCTAGCAGGGATCCGATTGTAGTGCCAGCCACTGTCTGGTGGCTTTGGCCGTTGAGTTGGAAATTCATGCTGGTTCTTCTCCCAGAAGCAGGCGTAAAACCGCATTAGCTTGATGGCCTGCGGCAATGCTGACACGTGGTGCCATCAGACCTTGGCCGGGCTGGGCTGCGTTTTGTTGATCCCCGATTAGATAGAAATTATTACGATTCTTCTGAGTTGTGATGCTATTTGAAGATTCGTATCCCGCCATGCCGGATGCAGCGACTAAGGGGCATTCTGCAGCTTGTTGCAGGTGAGCCGCCGTCAACATCGCTTTTTGATCCGGGGCATCAAAGGCTTCGACCATGACATCGACCCCGGCGAAGATCTGTCGCAAATTTTGCGGATCGATGCGGCCCATGAAGGTTTCGATCTCGACATAGGGGTTGATCCGTTGCAGGTTTTCCTTGAGTGCAGCGACTTTAGGCTGGCCGATCTGGTCGATAAAATATTGCTGGCGGTTCAGATTCGAGGGTTCTACGAGATCGAAGTCGGCAATGATCAATTTGCCAATCCCGACCCTTGCCAGGGCAATCGCGATGTTGGAACCGAGTCCGCCCGCACCGGCAATACCGACACAGCTCTTACTGATGAGTGCGTGAACGCCCGGTGTGTGGCGGGCCATCATCAATGCTTCCAGTTGCTCGGCACTCGGAATTTCACCCCGTTTGATCATAACGACCTGATCGCCCTGACAGAGTTGATAGTCCGGCTTCGCTGGAAAACCATTGACGATCAGCAGATCGGCGTCCGGTTTATGTTGCGTCTGCAGCTGTGACAGCCTGGTCGTTTGTTCGATCTTCAGTGAGGATTCATTTACCAGAATAGAAATCAATGGCTTAGCTCTTAAATGAAAAAAGGCCGCATCAGTTGCGGCCTGCGGTCTCTAAAAAGAGTGCGCTCAAGCAGCCGCTTCCCTCCGCCGGTATGATCCGGATCAGGTGCAAGGAGCCTGTCCGATAATAATTGGGCCAAACAGCTGGGTTTTCAGCCGGGCATATATTGTCGGATAGGCTCTTAGGGGTTGCTTTGTAAGTTACTAAAGCTCTCAGTGCTGCGCACGCCCCCAGGGCAAGTTAAGTTATGCGTTGAAACTAACAGGCGAAGAGGGGCAAAGTCAACAAAAGGGGAGATGAATTCAGGGGGGATAGAGAATTGTTTTTGTCGCGTAATTGGTCTAGGATGGCCTGCTTTGTAAGCTAACGGAAGGATTAAATATATGAAGGTTGCAGATCGTTTTCGTCAACTGAATCAAGCGGCGACGCTGCTTGTTGGTCAATTTGCGGCACAGCCGGATGGTATGAGAATTGACCGAGCGGTGAATTTATTGAAAAAAGGTCAGGCGGAATTGGCCGAATGGAATGAGCAGGTCGGGGAAATTCCGCAGATGCGTCTCGAGCAGAGACTCTCGCCTGTCTTGCTGAAGGTGCATGAAATCTTTGACCGGGCGCGCGTACTTTATGAGGATGCTGATAAAGAGGATGCTGGCGAAAGTATCTGGTCCTTAGAGCAGCAGGTCTATCGGTTATTGAACGATCTTTGATTTCATTGCTGTGGCATAGTTGTTGCTCAATGAATCTAGAGTTTATAGACGTGGGCTGTTGATGTTTGATCTTGGACTAAATGGAAGGCGAAAATGCATAAGAAACTTGAAAATATTTTTTATGAGGTCAGAAAACCGATTCTGGATTGGGATGATATCGGCGGCTTCGCCGAGGTCAAAGAGATTCTTAAGGAGATGGTTTGTCTGCCGCTGTTGCAACCCGACCTGTTACAGCAGCATCAATTGGGGATTCCCGCTGG
>JAKIUS010000072.1 GCA_021647445.1 Geopsychrobacter sp.
CTGACTGGCATTGCACATAATTTTTGGCAGGCTATTATCATAATTGCGAATTATCTTTATCTGGCCAATATTATGATGTTTTTTTAAATCATAATCTTGGTGTGCGTGATTAACTGCGCGATCGAGCAGATCCGAAATTTTCGAAATTGCTCGGACGGAATCATCCTGCTGCGTAAAGCTCAGCATGTTCTTGACGATCTCTCCGGCGCGCTGCCCTGAATCAAGAATAGAGGTCAGCATTTTGGGGATCTGTCGTTCATTCAAATATCTGTTAATGGTTTCGAAATTTATGCCGATCTGTTCTGCGCATCTTCTGTTTTTTGGTAATTCCGGTGAGATACGTTGGTAGATGACCTGTGCGCTCTGGATGATGCTGGCCAACGGATTATTGATTTCATGAGCCATGCCTGCCGCTAATCCACCGACCGACATCATCTTTTCTGTCTGAACAATCAGTTCATCGAGGCGGTTGCGTTCAGTCACATCATCGATTCTGATCACTGCACCACCCTGCGGTATGCTGGCGATAGGGTAGATCATGACATCGACCGTTCTTACATGATTATGCGCAGACCATTGCAGGTGATGAATCTTGTCTGGCGTCCCTTGTTGCAGGGTTTTCTCTATCTTTGATCGCAGTTGGTCGAGCCATGGAAGAACTTCGGCAAAGGGCCGGCCACTCACTTGGGCATAGTTTAAGCCGCTGAGTTTTTCGGCTTCAAAATTCCACTGGTTGATAAGGCCCTCGTGGTCAACGCCGATCAGTAGTGATGGCATAGAATTTATCAGGTTGGCCAGAAAACTTTGTAGGCCCTCGGCCTTCTGTTGGGCTAGGGTGCGTTCCGAAATTTCACGCTGGAGCAGTTTATTTGATTTTTCAAGTTCACTGGTTCGTTCTATGATCTTGACTTCAAGTGTTGCGTGTTCCTGCTGGAGGACAGCTTCAGCGTGTTGCCTGGCTTTTTCATGTTCTTCTAAGGCAGTTGCCATCTCTTCGAAGGTATGGACCAGGCGGTTTATCGGGTTGCCCTGATAACTCTTAAGTGGGACATTCGAAAGGTTTTCAGCGATCTTTGTGACTCGTTTACGGAGCGTAATCAAAGGGCGGAGCAGTAGGTGAACAACCCAGGCGCAGAGGGGGAGGAACCCCAACAGTAAGAGGAGACTCAAACGTAGACTCTCTTGTTGTTGCTGTTTAAAAACTTTCTCAGAGGGTCCAAGGTCGGTGCCGCTAATTAATACGAATCTGTGATTTCCAACCCGTACTTTCATGTAATGGAAGAGCGTCTGCTGTTCCTGATAAATGATGCTTTGCATGGGGTCGCCACTCAAAATTGTCTTGACCCACTGCTTGTTTATCGGAAATGAATCAAGCGCGGCATCTCCAAGGGACTGGATGCCGTTGTTGTCAGCCAGGACCATCTTTAGTTGGTGCTCATGGGCTAATTTATTAAGAATCTGATTTAATTCGAGGGTAAGGACCAGCACTCCTGAGGTTTGGCCCTTGGCCAGAATAGGAACGGTCACTCTGAGTATCCAGCTATTTCCATCCAGAACGATATCGCTATAATCGAGTCCTTTTAAGCTGGCGGCGATATCTGGGTCATTGAGCGAAAGTAATGACTTGCGGCCATAATTGAAAACCTGATTTGCCTGTTGGTCGATAACGGTGATGGTAGGTAGTTCAAAGTCGTAATTGTTGCGGTTCAACTGTAGACGGAGGCGTTCGTCTGCTTCTGATTGTTTCTTATGCTGCAGAATGTTCAGGATCAACTGGCGGTTGTTGTAATCTCTGGCCAGAATGCGACCCTGGGTCAATAGGGCTTCGAGTTTGTTCTGAAGGTGGTTTTGGATAATGTCGCGATAATTGTGTGCTCGAACTTTTTCAAGTTCGAGAATACTCTTCTTAAGACTGGTTCCTTGCGCCTTGTAGGTGATGAGACTGGTACCTAGAATCGCCAGTGTCACGATGAGGATGAAGGGCAGAACCAGTGAACCGAATGGCCATCCCCTGAATGATGCGATCTTTTCATGGGTTGTTTTTTTGTTTTTCCAGCTCATATATACCGTCCCCTTGAGGGTGAGGCTTTTCATTGTAGGGGCAAATGCCCTGTATCCAAAAAGTGAAAAGATAGAGAAGACTAACCCGTTTCTAGTGGTAACTGCTGAGCGGATTGCAGCATTCTGGTGAATTCGGGTTCGGGGACAGGGCGACTGAAATAGTATCCCTGGTAGATAAGGCAGTCTCTTTGATTGAGAAAATCGAATTCAAAATCTGTTTCAACGCCTTCGGCAATGACATTTAGGTTGAGGTGATGCGCCATAACGATGATGGTTTCGACAATTGCCGCATCACTTTCATCTGTTTGAATGTCGCGTACGAAGGATTGGTCGATCTTGATAATATCCAGCGGTAAGCGTTTCAGATAGGCGAGGGACGAATAACCGGTGCCGAAGTCATCGATCGATAATTCGATTCCCATACGTTTTAGCGCCTGCATTTTTTCAATGGTATCGGCAATGTTGTCGATCACCATCCCTTCGGTCAGTTCCAGCCCGAGTTGCTGTGGATCGGCTTCGGTTTGGGCGATGACCTGATAAACTTGGTGGATAAAGCCGGGCTGTCGAAATTGACGTGGGCTGACGTTAACCGCCAGGTGTCCGATAGAAAGCCCCTTGTCTGTCCATGTTTTGATTTGTCGGCAGGACATTTCAAGAACCCAGAGACCGATAGGTAGAATCAATCCGGTCGCTTCGGCGACCGGTATAAACTCGGCGGGCGATATAAAACCCTTATCGGGATGATGCCAGCGCAACAGCGTTTCGGCCCCGACTATTTTTCCAGTCGGATCGACCTGCGGCTGGAAATAGAGTTCCATTTCGTTGCGTTCCAGAGCATAACGCAGATCCTTTTCAATGTTCAGTCGTTGATCGGCCGCTGCCTGCATGCTCGGCAGGAAGAAACGGATCGCATCGCGACCGTCATCTTTGGCGCGATACATGGCCGTATCGGCGTGGCGCAAAATATCGTTGCCATTTTCATCGGGGTCATCATCGGATGGAAAGATGGCAACGCCGATACTGGGTGTGATGTGCAGATCATGACCTAAAACTTTGTATGGTAACGACAGC
Organism: Geopsychrobacter sp.; assembly: GCA_021647445.1. Taxonomy (GTDB): domain Bacteria; phylum Desulfobacterota; class Desulfuromonadia; order Desulfuromonadales; family Geopsychrobacteraceae; genus Geopsychrobacter. Next base: position 3,133 of record JAKIUS010000072.1, read on the forward strand.
TGTTTCTGTATCTGCTCCGCCTTGATCTGGGTCTGGGATGCTGCATTTGTCGGTTCTTCCCCCATGTCGGATAACAACATGATGAATTCATCGCCGCCGAGACGCGAAACGGTGTCCTCGAGTCGTAGGTCGTTGGTCAGGCGTCGTGCAACCTCTTCGAGGAGCGCATCTCCTACATGATGGCCCAGCGAATCGTTGATATTCTTGAAGCGGTCGAGATCGAGAAACAGCATGGCACCATAGTGTTTATGGCGGCGTGCTCGGGCTAAATCACGTTCTAGGCGATCGATAAGCAGGCGTCGGTTGGGCAGGTCAGTCAGGGCATCGTAGTAAGCAAGTCGTTCAATGTGCGCTTCTGCAAGTTTTCGTTCGCTGATGTCGCGCAATGTTCCGCAGATGATCGCCGGACGATCATTTTGTGCTGGCAGGAGTCGTGCGTTGATCGAACAGGGAACAATTTTCCCGTTCTTATCGCGTAAATGAAGTTCATAATCGGAGGTGATGCCATGAATTTTAAGTTCTTCAATAAAATGTTCACGGTCATCACGGCGTGGATAAAATTCCCAAACGCTGGCTCCAATTAACTCTTCACAGGTGTAATCGGAAATTTGGGTAATCGAGGGGCTGATCTCACGAATTTCACCATCCAGCAGAATTTCAAAGTAAACATCCTGCAGGTTTTCATAGATGGAGCGGTACCGTTCTTCGCTCAATTTGACCTGGTTATGGGTGTTTTTTAGATCGTCCATGGTCCGTTGAAGATCTTCAGTCCTGGCAATAACCTCCTCTTCAAGACGCACCTGATAGGCACGATTCTCCTTGATAAGGCGTGCCCTTTCAAGGGCTTGCTCTATGGCATGCTGCAGGGTTGAGAGATCCTGAATCGGTTTCAACAGGTAATTCCATGCACCACGTCTGACCGCTTCGATGGCATCACCGATAACGCCAGTGCCAGAAGCGACTATGATTGGGGTGTCGGGGGAGGTTTCACGGATCTTGGAGAGAACTTCCAGACCATCTATTTCAGGCATGCGCAGATCACAGAGGACAAGATCTGGTTTTTCACTTTCAAACAGTTGTAGACCTTCGCGACCATTTTTGGCTTCAATGACTTCATAATCAAAGTCTTCGAGGAAGAGACGAAAACTGGAGCGGATATTCTCTTCGTCATCAATGGTTAAAATGCGGATTGGTCTGTCGTTCATCAAGGTTCCTTCAGCCGTAACATTTCCATGCCCGGCCCGAGTTATAAACCTGCCCCTTCTGTGAGGAGGGCCTTTAGGTGAAGCTTGGTGTGATCTGTTATCATGCGCACTTACAATATAACAATTTTGTGGGCTTAATGTTCCAGGCAGACTAACATTGAATGGAGCTCACGAAGAGAGCTTAACATGTAATGCACATTCTTCTCCACAGGAGCCCGACAAAAAATGTGTTAAATGGAGTTGTTATCAGGATTTTTCCCGGATGTTGAATAGCTAATATGCCTAAAGTGGTGGTGTTTGATGCTCACGCTTGATGCTCCAGAGCTTAAAATCAGATGGCCGGTACGGTCAACAATTGTGGGCACCGCTATTTTGCGCGGCAAGGAGAGAGTCTGACTGTGTATCGAGATTCGGTTAAATATTCGACGGTTGGAGAGGTGCGTCCCGTTGTAACAATGTATGTATTTAAGTTTTGAGAGAGTCGGACCGATGTTGACTAATGTCAGATTTAACGTTGGCCTTGAGAACCTATCCCTACGTAAAGTTACGTTTTTTCTTACGTGAGATTTTACCAAGAATCCAGCCCAAAAAGAGTACCCCAGCCCCGGCAAAGAACCATTTGATAACGCCGGTGCGTAGATAAATGTTGTTCTCTTCCTTTAATTGCTGCATCCGTCCGGTCAGGTCACTGTTTTCCTGCTGAAGGAGATCCCGTTCGCGACTGATCTGCAGTACGTCTGCAGAGGTTGTGCGCAGGGCTTGATACTCTTGCTTGATCCTGGTCAATTCCTGTGTGGTTGAATTTAGATTTTGCGCTTTGTTTTTGGTTGTATTCAACTTTGCCGCAAGATCGGTGACCTCTTGTTGAAGTTGTACTTTTTCGACTTCGAGTTGTTGAATGCGTTGGAGTTTAGGGATCTCTTTGGTGACATATTGACTGCGAATATAGCCCTCAACCCCTTTTGAGGTGCGTATTTTGTGGAATCCTTTTACGCTCTCGAGAATTTCCAGCGGCGCTCCGGTTTGAACTGTGGCCAGAATTTTGGAGGTTTTCGCCGGCAGGGTACGAACCGTGACAATTAACGTATCTGAAACGTAGCGGATATCGGCAAGGGAAGATCCGGCGCAACAGATCATCAGCATTAGAGTGGTGATGAAAATTTTCATTTGGGAAACCCTTTAGGTGATCGGGAGCATTTGGGTCAATGTCTGCAAACGCGACTGATCATATAGGTTTTGCCTGTGCGATATCAAGGATTTATCTCTTGACTGAGGGGGCGTTCATCAGGTTACGGCATGTTTTTTTGTTACGGATGAATAAATCATTGATAATATAGGCAGAATTAACAAATTCTCATCATTTGCCGTAACCATGGTTACACCCCTTTTGTCTCCTGTCGAAAGGTAGAAACTTTGAAAACCTTAACAATATAAACCTTTTAACCTTTTCCCCAGCGCATGGCATCGGCCTTGCTCTTAAAAGAGGGCAGTTATGAACAACCTTATCTGTATATGGATACTTTAACCCCGTTTGAATTAACTGAGGAGACAATGATGAAGAAGCTGATTTTGTTAGTCCTGGCCCTGATGAGTCTGTTGCTGTTGAGTTCTACTCTCTGGGCTGCCGCGCCCTCGGCGATTGATAAGGGGAGCATCGAACAGGCCCAAAAGACTGCGGCAACCAAACCGACGGTCGCGATGGTGATGGAGCGAGTCAACGCTGGAGTCGATTTGATCAACAAGGAGGGACGCGCAGCCTTCCCCAAGTTTAAAGGCATAGGGAGCGAATTTATCTATGCTGGAACCTATATCTGGATCCATTCCCCGACCACAGGCAAGATGTTGATGCACCCGATGAAGCCTGCCTTAGAAGGTAAAAATGTTAATCCTCTTCGCGATAGAGGCGGTAAATTACTCTTTATCGAGATGAATCGGGTTGCTACGGAAAATGGGAGTGGCTGGGTGGATTATCAGTGGCCAAAACCAGGTGAGAAGAAATCGAGCACCAAAGTCTCTTACGTTAAAATGGCTGAGCATAATGGTGAGAAATTCGTCGTCGGTTCCGGTGTTTATGATATCTCGCTGGACGATATCAGTAAGGCTCTCGGCAAATAAGTTTTTTGCGGTAGGGGGCTAGTCTCTTTGAGGAGTATCTGATGAAACTGACTATCAAAATAAAGCTGGTTATGCTCTGCGTTTTAGGGCTCTCGCTGGTCGCTGCGGTCTTGTTGGTAGGTGTTTATTTTAATGGCAAAATGGACAAGGCTCATACTGAGCAGGTCGATATCTTTCGTGCCGTGGAGCAAGTTCAGCAGGCGCGGATTGCCGAGAAGGCCTACCTTCAGTTTTATAAGCCTGAATTCGTCCAGGAGCGTGCCGAGCATAGCAAGCAGGCGAGAGAGGCTTTTATTGATGTAGCGATCCGTGGAGGAGTGGATGTCGACGCGTTGAAAAGTCAGTTGGAGGAATACGATAGTGCTTTTTCTGAATTGACCGAGTTGGTTTTTAAAAACGAAGTTCTTGGTCAGAAGATGGATTCAGTACTCGAAGAGATTACCGATCTTGTCGCGGGTGTTGAGGATGAGATTCAATCACAGCTCTTTGATCTGCAGATGGAAGGGGAGACCCTTCCTGATGCAGAGAACAACCTGCTTTCATTGACGCGTGATGGTAAAATATTGGCCCTGACCATGAAAAACAGTTACCGTGCTTTTTTGCTCAGCGGCGATAAGATTCATCTGCGGATGCTCAAGAAATATATTGATAAGAATGGAGCCGTAACCCTTTCGGGCCTCAGTCAGTTTTCGGCCCAGACCGGTAATGCAAGTTTTGTTAGTGCCGCCGCAGGGTTTAAGGCGGGGATCAAGCAGGGAGAGGATCTGTTGCTGAAATCACAGGGTCTCTTTGATCAGGAGCAAGGTGCCGGTGAAAATCTCAATATCATCGGTGACGCCTTGGTTGTTCAGGCCGAAGAGTTGCTGACCCAGGCATCTCAAAAGGGTGAGCAGTCCCGTTCGACAGCTATTACCGC
>JAKIUS010000073.1 GCA_021647445.1 Geopsychrobacter sp.
ACACATGCGCTCGCCTAACTGATTGTAGAGGGGCGGCAACTCAGCAAGCTCGCCCAGGCGTTCACCATAGGGGGGATTGGTTACCAGCAGGCCAGACCTAGCTGCGGGCGGTTCAACCAGCGACAGGTCACGACGCTCGAAATGCAACCAGCGATCGACCCCGACAGCGCGGGCATGCTCCCAGGCCTGACGGATCGCCCGTGGGCTTTCGTCAAAACCGATAAAGGGCGGATGACGTCGTTCCAGACCGGCCGCTTTTCGTGTTTGGGCCTCCTGCAACAGCTCCTCCCAGTGTTGACCGTCAAACTGACGCCAACCGAGAAAACCGTAATGTTCACGCTGCAGACCTGGCGCACAATCGGTAGCGATCAGCGCGGCTTCAAGAGGCAGGGTTCCCGAACCGCACATGGGATCGAGAAACGCACCACCAGCGGCATGAATTTCGGGCCAGTTACAACTGAGTAGAAGTGCGGCGGCCAGGTTCTCCTTCAACGGCGCACTCAGGCCATCAGTACGATAGCCGCGTTTGTGCAGACTGGCCCCACTGAGATCGACACTTAGAGTCGCACGGTTACGAAACAAGTAGAGATTGAGACGCAGATCGGGCTGCAGGGGATCGATATTGGGTCGCTGGCCGCTATGGTCACGCAATTGATCGACCACCGCATCCTTAACCCGCAACAGGGCATAGCGTGAATGGTCAATTTTGGACTGTGACACATGGGCATCGACTGCCAGAGTACTCTTCACATCCAGATGTTGACGCCAATCGACCCGTTTAACCTCCTCATAGAGTTGATCACTATCCTCGGCAGCAAACTCGGCAATCGGGGCCAAAATTCGACTCGCCAGACGTGACCAGAGGCAGGCCCGCAAGGCAACCTTTAACGGCCCCTTGAAATAGACACCGCCGATCGTCTCTTCAACCTCAAGGGCTCCAAAAGAGCTGAGTTCAGTAACCAGCAAGGGTTCGAGTCCGCGCGCGGCGGTGGCAAAAAAAGCTTGATCAGACATAGTGAGACAAAAACTCTTTCAATCAGTAAAAAGTAGAAAAAATTACGTACTACTATTCAGCATGATGGTCTCGCAACTCCCACATCAAGGGACGCATTCACCCATCCATGGGGTTTGATGTCGCCATCCCTGGCGACAAACACCCTTGCTATGGGGAGTCGCGACCCCATCTCGAAAGAGTCTGAATAGTTACAAAATTACAAGCGTTTCAATTCCAGTGCCTGGTCGGCATGGGCCGCATTATATGCCGTCAACGCTTCTTCCCCGGCCAGCACCGCAATTGCGCTGACGCTGCTCCCCGCCAGCCAGCGTTGCGCAACCGCAACCAACTGCGGTCGATCAACCGCCAGCAAGCGCTGCCGCATCTGATTACGCAATTCAAGGCTCAGCCCCTGACGACGATTAGCAAATTCACGTGCCCCGTTACCCGCCGGGGAGAGCGGTCGGTCGAGATCGCTGAAGACGGCCAGAATTGCCTCCTTAACCGACTCATCACTGAAAGAAGCGGCGATAACCCAGTCGATGGCATCAGCGTAGACTTGCAGGGTCCGCTCCAGATGCGGATCACGATAGGAGAGCAGCGAAAAAAGTCCAGACTCTGAATTGTAGCCCGCCAACCCACCGTAGGCACCGCCCTTCTCACGAATTTCGCGATGCAGATATTCAGCGCGCAACAGTTTAGCCAACACCGTCAAACCGGCACTATCAGGATGGGTATAGGCCGGTGCGGCAAAAACTCGGGTTACATAGTTGACCGGCACCGAGAAGATCCAACCCTGACGTTGCGGAACCGGAGCGAGCTCAGGGAATGCCCCGCCAGTCGTCCGCTCGTCCTTCATCGACAACAACAACTCTTCAAGCGGCAGAATAAAGGATTTAAACTGTGCCTCTTCGGCGGTCAGGGCGACCTGCATATCGGCCCGGCTGAAGAGATATCCAGCGATCTGCTGCAAACGTTCCGCAGTCTGCTTAAGCTGCGTATCATCCTGCGCGGCCAGCTTCTGCACCAGCGCAACCTGCTCAAGCCCCGACCAGAGTTCACGCAGACGCGCCGCCGGCGACAGAGCGGCCGCTGCGGCACGCGCCGCATAGGAATGTCCCGATGAAGGAACCGAATTCGCCAGGGAGATCCGAATTTGATCGAGCACCTGCCGAATCCGACCGATATCCGAGAAATCGACTCCATTCAATATTTCACCAAGCAGCGCGCAAAGCGCGGCGGCATTGCGCTGCAACGCCTTCCCCTTGACCTCGAAGCTGAGCGTAAAACGCGAATTATCCTGCGGATCTTCCAAAAGTGAGGTGCGGGCGCTGATCCCACCAGAGACGGCTTCGATCTTTTGCGCCAGTTCAACGTAAGAGGATTTGTCCGTCCCGACCTGGGTCAAGAGACCGCTGAAGATCGGCAGTAGCGGCAATAGCTCTGCGGAAAGACCATCGATGGGCATATTCAGAGCCAGAAAGCCGATCCCGTTGGTCGGCTGATCACAGAGCAGCAACGGCACCCCTGCGACAGTCTCCTCACGTACCATCACCGGTTCTTCTGCGCGCTCGATATCACTTAATTGCAGGGTCGGCAGGCAAGAGAGATCCTCCTCCTCTTCTTGCGACTGTTGCAAGGCGACCGCCTGCTGAATGATTTTTTTCTTCTCCTTCTCATCAAGAGAAGCGGCCAGCGCTGCCAGCTTCTCTTGCATTACCTGTTCTTCACGGCCACCGAGCTGTTGATCCGGTTCAAGCAACAGAGTGATCCGGTGCGGATTTTCGAGCAGCCAGTGCCGCAGCAAATCCTGCAGATAAGGCCCTTCAGCCAATTTCTTGCGCAACTCGCGCAACTGGGCATCGAAGTCGAGAGCTGCCAACGGCTCGCCACCATGCAACCAGGGACCGAGCATACGCATGAGCAACAGCAGACCATAAGGGTAGCTGTCACCGGCCACTTCACGATTGGAAAATTCAAGCCGGTGGATCGCACCTTCGATCCGCTCGTCACTGAAACCCGCAGTGGCGATCTGCTCAAGGGTTTCAAGGATCAGGGACTCAATTTGCGGCAATTTATCGGGATCGGTCCCCTGCAGGCCGACCGCGAAACAGGTGGTGCGGTTATCATCCTGAAAGCCGCAACCAGGGGCCAGGTTTGCGCCCAGACCAGAATCGATCAACGCCTTGTAGAGCGGGGTCGAGGGGTTGCCGAGCAGCAGGGTCGCCAGCAGAGACAAGCCCAGCCGCTCAACACTCTCATCGATATCGCAGGTCAGCCAGGCGAGTTGCACCATCGAGCGCCCGGCGGTCTCCTCCCCGGCGTCTAAGGGATAGAGTTCACGTACCTGACTGGGGGCATCGAAACGGGTTTCGGCGGGCACTTCACTATCCGGTTGAATCGCCGAAAAACGGTTCAAAGCCTGCGCCGAGACCTTCTCCAGCAGTTCCGGCAGATCGAGATCGCCATAACTGAAGCACCAGGCATTAGACGGATGATAGTAGCGGGCGTGAAAGTCGCGCAACTGCTGCCAGCTTAAATCGGGGATATCGGACGGCTCGCCACCGGAGTTGTGGTGATAGGTGGTGGTCGGATAGAGCGCACGCGCCACGCGACGCGAGAGCAGGGACGAAGGATCGGACATGGCACCCTTCATCTCGTTATAGACCACGCCCTTGTAGACCAGCGGCGACTGCGGATTCTCCATCTCGGCAAACTCAAGCCGATGACCTTCCTGCGAAAAGTCGCGTTCAGTCAGGTTAGGAAAAAACGCCGCATCGAGATAGATATCGAGCAGATTATTGAAGTCCTTACGATTCTGGCTGGCGAAGGGATAGAGTGTCCAATCGCTGGCGGTCATGGCGTTCATAAAGGTATTGAGGCTGTGTTTGAGCATCGAAAAGAAGGGATCACGCACCGGAAAGCTCTTTGATCCGCAGAGCGCGGTATGCTCGAGAATATGTGCCACGCCGGTCGAATCCTGCGGCGGGGTGCGGAAGGCGACCCCGAACAGACGATTGGAATCGGCACGCTCAAGATGTATATAACGTGCACCGGTCTTTTCATGTTGCAGGCGGATCATGCGCGCCTGAATACCGGGAATTTCATCGATACGTTGCACAACAAACCCGGATAGTTTTTGCCCGGGAGACAAGGAATTTTTCTTCATATTGGTAGCTTTCTTTAACTAAAGAGGCCAGGAGGCTATTGATGAGATGGTTCCTCAGACACAGACATGCACTGCCGATATCCGCAAGAGGATACCATCTTACCCGAGGGGGAGGGAACTGACCAGTTTCAAAGATTAAAAATAACCGTACCCATTCAGCATGAATGGATTCACCCTTGCAATGGGGATCGCGAACCCATCTCGAAAAAGGCTGAATAGTTAAAAATAACCATCGGTCTATTTCAGCAATTTACCAATCAGTTCATGATATTTTTTTTCAATGACATGGCGTTTTTTCTTGAGGGTATTGGTTAACTCTTCGCCGGGCTTGAACTCACCTTCGAGGAAATGGATGTTTTGCAATTTTTCGAAGGGTTTAAAGCCTTTCTTAGCCTGTAGCAAGCGGTTCATCTCGGCCTTGGCTTTTTCAAGAATCTGATGATTATTGCGTAACTGTTCGGTGCTCTCCACCAACAGGTCGAGTTTGCTGGCGGCAAACTCACGCAGCTTATCGAAATCGGGCACCACCAATGCGCCAAGGCCTTTTTTATCCTGTCCGACCAGCACCGCATCACTGACAAACGGCAAGCGGGTAATGGTCGATTCAATTCGGCTGGGATCGACATTCTCCCCGCTGGCGAGCACGATAATCTCCTTGGAGCGACCGGTAATCACCAACTCTCCACGCAGGGTCAACTTGCCAAGGTCGCCGGTACGGAAGAAGCCCTCCGCCGTAAAGGATTTGCGATCTTCTTCTTCATTCTTTTCATAACCGGTAAAGACCTGATCACCCTTCACCTGAATTTCACCTTCTACTCCGGCGGCAAGCGGTTGATCCTGCTCATCGACAATTCGCAATTCGGTATTTTCGACCGGTAAGCCGAGGGTACCGAAGGTTGCGCAATTGAGCGCACGCCCGGCAATGGCGGGCGCACATTCGGTCATACCGTAGGCATTGACAATCCGGATACCGATGGCATCGATCCACTCATCGAGCCAGCCGGGCAAACTGCCACCACCGCTGATCGCCATGCGCAGTTGGCCACCAAATTTCTCCTGTACCGCCTGCAGACGCGCCTTGGCCAGCCGATCTGGCAGAGCCAGCAGCAGCAGAAAGCCCAAAGCCCGCAATTTACGCAACCAACGCAAAGGGAGGAAGGCTTTATTGAAGATCGGTAATTCGTCACGCAAGATGCGCCGCTGACGATTGGTGATCGTTGAAACGGCAACCAGGGTCCGGAAGATTTTGGCGCGTTTGGGGTTCTCTTTTTCAAGGGTGCTGTTGATGCGCGCATGCAAGGATTCCCACAAGCGTGGCACCGTAGCGACCAGAGTCGGACGATAACTTTCGAGATCGGCGGCAAAGGTCTTGACCGCCGAATAGACCGTGCAACAACCACGCGACAGTGCGATATATTCCACCGCCCGCTCAAATATATGCCAACTCGGCAAAATGGAAACAAACAGGTCACCTTCACGCAATCCGACCAGTTGCGGGAGATACCGCACATTATACATGATGTTACGATGGGTTAAACGCACCCCTTTAGGCACACCGGTGGTACCACTGGTATAGATCAGGGTAAAGAGATCATCCTGAGTCAACTGCAATCGACGAGCGGCAAAGGCCTCAAGTTCATCCTGGGTCAGGTTACGATTTTCCAGCAGGTCATTATAGCTGTAGACATTATCGAACCAGCGGTGGGTCTTTTCACCCTCGATCAGAAAAAAGGACTTGATCTTCTTGCCTTGCAACATCTCCTCGTGAGCCTTGAGCAGGGCCGCCGTTTCAATCACCAGAAAATCACTCGCCGAATGATCGAGGATATATTCAAGTTCAGAGGTCGGAGTATCGCTGCCGCGCGGCACACTCACCGCCCCCAAGGCAACCAGAGCCATGTCGGTCACGATCCAACCGTAGCGATTATCAGACAAGATCATCACCCGACTGCCCTTTTTGACCCCACGTTCGGCAAAGGCACGGGTCAGAATCACCACGTCTTCATAAAACTTTTCATAACTGACGCTGAACTCACTGCCTGCTGCCCGATAGATAAACGCCGTCTGTTCGGCGTATACATCGCGGCTGTTTAAAAACATCTCAAACAGGGTGCCATAATTAAAATCACTGTATTTGTGCATCGCAAATCCACCGGCCGAAAAAAAGTTTAGCCCCTCCATACATCATAATAAGCGGCAAAACATGCTTCGCGCAACAATCCCTTGTGATTAACTCAACTTTTCACCATCTAAAGCTCACAAACCACGATAGGCTTCAAATCTCATTTACAGTTATAATGGATTACAGACGAGCCCCCCAGAGTTCACAAAGGACATAAAATGCCTCAACCCCACCGCGAACTGATTCTGCAGATCATCGACAATCTGAGCCATGAAATTTTACAGGGGAAGGTGCGCGCCCTGCGCATCGCCATGATCTGCCTGCTCTCGGGTGGCCATCTGTTACTCGAAGATATCCCCGGACTCGGCAAGACCAGCCTGGCATTGGCCCTCGCAAAAGTTCTCGGATTAAGCTTCGGACGCATTCAGTGTACCAGCGACCTGTTGCCATCCGACATTACCGGCCTGTCGATTTTCGACCGTGAAAAAAACAATTTCCACTTCATCAAGGGACCGATCTTCAACAATCTTGTGCTGCTCGACGAAGTCAATCGCGCCATGCCCAAGACCCAGAGCGCCATGCTCGAGGCGATGGAGGAACGCCGGGTCACGATTGAAGGAATAACCTACGATCTGCCCGACCCCTTTATGGTCATTGCGACCCAGAACCCGGTGGAACAGATCGGCACCTTCGCTCTACCAGAATCCCAACTCGACCGTTTTCTGGCCGTCAGCGATATCGGCTACCCACCAGCCATCCTTGAACGCCAGATTATCCAACAGGGCAGCCTGCGTCACCAACTCGAAGAGCTCACCCCGTTACTTAGTCGTGAGCAGATTCTTGCGGCGCGCGCGGCGGTTGCCGAGATCAAACTAGGAGAAAAGGTCGCGGGGTTCATCTACGAACTGCTCGCAGCAAGTCGACAGCACCCTCTTGTCCTTTCGGGGATTTCGACCCGCGGCGGGATTAATCTGGCCGATGCCTCACGAGCCTCAGCCTACCTGGAGGGACGCGATTATGTGCTCCCTGAGGATGTACAGGCGATGGCGCTGAGGGTTACGGCCCACC
>JAKIUS010000074.1 GCA_021647445.1 Geopsychrobacter sp.
GGTCTTTCGGTTGTTTGCGTTCCGAATCAAAGGACCATTGTCACGATTAGGCTGCCGGATGAAATGAGGGCGGGGGCATGATCAGGGCGCTGATTGTGGATGACGAACCTCATGCCCGCGAAGAGCTTGAGGCGCTGTTGCTTGAACTTGGCGGCTTTGAGATTGTCGCTAATTGTTCTAATGGGTTTGAGGCGCTTAAATTGATTAATCAGCTCCGTCCCGAAGTGATGTTTCTGGATGTGCAGATGCCGGTTTTGAACGGTTTTGAACTCTTGAGTCTTATTGAGGATCAGGTGATGCCGCAGGTGGTTTTCGTCACCGCTTATGATGATTACGCCCTGAAGGCTTTCGAGGAGAAGACCCTCGATTACCTCTTGAAACCGGTCGCCAGTGAACGTCTTAAGAAAACCCTTGCTAAACTGCGTAGAACGCTGCGTGGCGGAGGTCAGTCTCTGTCGGTTCCCCAGACCATTCGTCGCGTGCCTTGTCTGTGTCGAACCCGGATTAAGCTGATCGATCCCGATGAGATTGATTATGTCTTCTCCTCAGTCAGTGGCGTGACCGTTGTGACCTCCCAGGGAGAATTTTTTACCGATCTGACCCTTAAACTTCTCGAAGACAGAACTCTGCTGTTGCGTTGCCACAAGCAATACCTGGTCAATGTTGCCTGGATTGACGAGATTGATCTTCTGGAAGGGGGCGGTGCTGAAATTAAAACCAAAATGGGGAAAACCCTGCCGGTCAGTCGCCGCTATCTCAAAAGCCTCAAAGACGCCCTGTCGTTGTAATCCTGAGTGTTTGTCTCCCTTTCAAAAACCGGATAATCCTCTCTACCGACCGCTCAGCTGAAAATAGGACCGCTTGGTCATTGTTGGCTGTTCTACAGAGTCTCCTTCTTTTATTGTTATACTTGTCAATCTGTTGGCCTGTTCCTGCTCTCGAACTGGTTTAAAGTCGGGCCGCTTAGGTCCTTGAATAGCCCCGCAGATCACGTATTTTTATTCAGTTCATCGTCGGTATCAGTGCCTTTGGGCGTGGTCCGACTCTCACCCTATCTCTAGATGGAGGCGTTAAAAAATGCGAGGAAGAATCACCCGGATTATCATCCCGATGTTGATTGTCTGCGGATTGCTGCTCAGCAGCGGTCTTGCCCCGGAAGCACAGGCTGCCGATCAGAAGGTTTATCATTGGCGTCTGGCTATGACCTGGCCGACCAACTTTCCTATTTTCGGCGACGCGGTTAAAAAGATGGCCACGATGGTTAAAACCATGTCCAACGGTCGATTACTGATCAGGATCTATTCTAAAAACAAGCATAAAGCACCGTTTGGAATCTTCGATATGGTGCGTGCCGGGCAGTATGATATGGGGCACTCTGCGTCCTACTACTGGAAGGGCAAAGATCCAAATACCATGTTCTTCACCACCATGCCTTTCGGCATGATTGCGCCTGAACAATATGCCTGGTTTTACTATGGTGACGGCATGAAGTTGATGCAAGAGGTTTATGGAAAATACGGGCTCTACTCTTTTCCGGGAGGCAACACCGGCAATCAGATGGGCGGCTGGTTCCGTAAGGAGATCAAATCTTCGGCCGACCTCAAGGGTCTAAAGATGCGGATTCCTGGTTTCGCTGGCGAAGTCATGTCCAAACTGGGGGTTGTTGTCACCAATATTGCCGCCGGTGAGCTCTATACCGCGCTCGATCGTGGCACCATCGATGCTCTTGAATGGGTCGGTCCTTCTCTCGATTTGAACATGGGCTTTAACAAGATTGCGCCCTTCTACTATACCGGTTGGCATGAGCCTGCCACAGAACTTCAGTTTATGGTCAATCAGAAGAAATTTGACTCTCTGCCTGCCGACTTGCAGGAGATTCTGAGGGTTGCCATGCAGTACGCCGCTTATGACATGTATGCTAGGTCTTATAACGACAGTGCCGTTAACTGGGCCAAGATTCAAAAGGATTATCCGAACATCAAGGTGCGCACCTTTCCCAAGGAGATTATAGCCAAGCTTAAAGCCGAGAATAAAAAATTGCTCGACGAAAAGGCGGCGACCAATCCGTTGTTCAAGAAGATTCTCGATTCCCAACGGGCCTACCAAAAAATTGCGCGTGAATGGACCCGGATCTCAGATTATGCCTATCTAAAAGACAACCTCGAAGACTAACCGTAGCGTCAGGCCCTCCGGTAGATTTGCCGGAGGGCTTTATTCACGGGAGCTTATATGCTGCTTAAAATCGAAAGTTGGTTCGATAAATTCGCCGACATCGTCGGTAACCTTAGTGCTTTTTTGCTGGTTCTCATGCTCTGCAATGTTTTTTATGATGCGATTGCGCGTTACTTCTTCAGGAGTGGCTCGATCGCCATGCAGGAGATGGAATGGCATCTGTTTGCTCTGACCTTTCTATTCGGGATCTCCTACTGTCTGAAAGAAGATGGTCATGTACGGGTCGATATCATCTATGATCGTCTGTCGATCAGAGCCAAGGCCTCAATCAATATTCTCGGCACCATTTTTTTACTGTTGCCGCTCTGCTTTCTGATCGTCAACGGCTCTCTTGAATTCGTCAAGGAGTCCTATCTGTTGCATGAGATCAGCGGTGATCCTGGCGGGTTGACTCATCGCTACCTGATCAAGGCGATGATCCCGCTGTCATTTGTGATGGTCATCATTTCGGCTGGTGGTTTCATTTTACACAACGTCAACATGTTTCTCGGTCTTGAACGGGAAAAGCCCCATAGTGTGGATGACGACGTACTTTGATTATCACGCGACTTTTCTGAACAAACGGCCTTTTTTGTTGTACTGCCCGGCCATAACAACGGAAATAGAAGAATGATTGGACTTGTCATGTTCGCAGCAGCCCTGGTGCTGCTGCTGGTTGGTTTTCCCGTCGCCTTTACCTTCGGTTCGGTGGCGGTCTTCTTTGGGGTGTTCTCTGAAGGCACCAGTATGTTTGCCATGATGCCGCACCGCATCTGGGCCATCATGAACAACACCATCTTAATGGCGATCCCGCTGTTTATTTTCATGGGAATCGTGCTACAGAAATCGCGACTTGCCGAACGTCTGCTCGAGTCGATGGGCTTTTTGTTCGGTGAGGTTCGCGGTGGTCTCGCTATCTCCACGGTACTGGTCGGTGCGCTGCTGGCTGCTTCAACTGGTGTGGTCGGTGCCAGTGTGGTCGCCATGGGGGTTATCTCTCTGCCGGTCATGTTGAAGTACAATTATGACAAGCGGTTGGCCTGCGGTTCTATCTGTGCTGCCGGAACCCTCGGGCAGATCATTCCGCCATCTATCGTGCTGATTATTCTCGGCGATGTTTTTCAGGAACCGGTTGGCGATCTGTTTAAAGCGGCTTTTTGGCCCGGTTTTGTGTTGGTGTTGTTTTATGTCGTCTATATTCTGATTATTACCGCATTGAACAAGGATTTGGCCCCGCCGATCCGGCTGGAAAACAATACCCAGACCAAGCCGCAGCAGATTTTGTCGGCGCTTAAGGCGATTGTCCCGCCCTTAACCCTGATTATCCTGGTGCTTGGGTCAATTCTGTTCGGAGTCGCTACCCCGACGGAATCCTCCTCGGTTGGTGGCATCGGTGCGCTGGTACTGGCTTTTTTGTATCGGCAACTTACTTTTAAAATGGTCAAAGACAGTGCCCTTGAAACCATCAAGGTTTCGGCCATGGTTTTTGCCATATTGATTGGGGCGACCGCCTTCTCGATGGTCTTTACCTATACCGGTGGGGATATTATTGTCGAAGATTTCATGATGAATCTTCCGGGGGATAAATGGGGATTTATTATCCTTTCGATGCTGGCGATCATGGTGCTCGGTTTTTTTATCGATTTTGTCGAGATCTCCTACATCATCGTGCCGATTTTGGCCCCCATCGCCGCCAATCTCAACATCAATCCCATCTGGTATGCGATCCTTATCGCGATGAATCTGCAGACCTCTTTTTTGACACCACCTTTCGGTTTCAGCCTCTTCTATCTCAAGGGGGTGGCCCCGCCTGGGGTCAGCACCATGGATATCTACAAGGGCGTGATGCCGTTTATTTTTCTGCAGGTTATCGTGTTGGCCATCGTGGCAATTTTCCCTGGATTTTTCGGTATGGGATAAATGCCGTTCAGGGTGGTTAAATGTTAAAAGGCCGGGTTAAAGAGTCTCCTCTTTAACCCGGCCTTTTCTTTCAGTGTTGATTTTAGCCTTAGCGTTTGTTCCTTTTTCTTTTCTTCTGCTGACTTGCTTTTAACAGGTCGGCAAAGGTTCCCAAACCGCTTGAACTCGGTTGATCCGAATAGGATTTTTCGGCACATTCGACTTCGCTTCCAGCGGGAACCAACGAGATGCGCCGTTGTTCAATATCGACCTTCTCGACGGCCACCCCGAACTCCTGCCCTACGCTGAGCACTTCACGCGGATGGTTGATGCGACGACCATCGCCGAGTTTCGAGATATGGACCAGGCCATCCACCCCCTCTTCCAGAGTGATGAAGGCACCAAATTCGGCGAGTCGCGAAACCTTGCCGGTGATTTGGCTGCCCACTGGGTATTTGGTTGTAACCTGGCTCCAGGGATCGGCCAGGGTCTCGCGCAGGCTGAAGGAGAATTTGTTGTCGGCCCAATCGATGCGCTTGAGGATCAGCACCAACTGCTGGCCGACCTTTAAAATTTCACTTAAGTCTTCAACCCGCCCGTAGGCGACTTCGGAGATCGGCAATAGCCCTTCAATTCCGCCGATATCGACAAAGGCGCCGAAGCCGCGCACCGAGGTGACCACACCGGTCACGCTGTCGCCCTCGTTCAGGGTCTCCTTTAAGGCGGCGCGTTGTTCGCGGCGTTCATCTTCAAGCAGGTCGCGGCGCGAGACCACAATATTTCGCCCATCCTCTTCGAACTTTCTGATCTTGAACGGGAATGATTGCTCGATCACCTCTTCGGGGTTCTCCAGACGGCGCAAGCTGATCTGTGAGTAGGGGCAGAAGGCGCGGGTATTGCCCGGTAGTTTGATTTCGTAGCCGCCTTTGATCTCCTTTTCGACCCGGCCATCGACCGGAATGCCGCTGCGCCAGGCTTCTTCGAGTTGTGCGTTGCCCGCACTGCCACCGCCGACTTTGGTGGTAAAGCGCATTTCGCCACCCTCACGCGAGACAAAGTAGGCCGAGATGCGGTCGCCCACCACAACGGTCATCTCACCCTCATCGTTCTGAAACTCATGGGCGGCCAGCACCCCTTCACCCTTCTGTCCGATATCGAGAAACATCCAGTCTGGGCCGATCTGCAGGATCTTCGCTTCGGTCTTCTGTCCCAACTCAATGCGGGTTGATCCGCCCATGCTCTCTTCGAGCATGGCGGCAAAGTCTTCATCGTTCTGGTTGTCGTCGAGATCGAAATTTTCATCGTTCATGTCGAATATCCTTTAGCGGGCTTTAAATGGTCGTGGTCGTTCAATGTTGCGGCGGATAATATCACGATCCGTCGAGCACCCGAAGGGTAAAATCTGTATCAGTGAGTACTTAGATGGCAAAGAGCACAAGTTTTCAGGTTAAAACCAGTTACGCCTTCCGCAGTGGATGATCATGGTTGTCATGTAGCTCATGGATTCGGGGGTGAAGTCGCTTAAATCCTCGATCACCTGTTCACCTGCCCCCTGTTCGGCGCAACTGACCAGTTGCGTATCGCCGAGTAGTTGGTGTTTTTTCAACAGGGCGAGTAACTCGTTGATCACGCCGCCGGATTTATACAAGACCAGGGTTTCGCAACTGGAAAGCGCCGCCTCGACTGCATCAAGATCGGTCGCCGACATCAGCATCAAACGGTCTTCCTGCAGGGTCAGAGCATCATGGAAGCGACTGGCGGCGATCTGGAAGGCGCTGATGCCGGGGATGACCTGGATTTTGTTTTTATCCATCTGCGCTTCAAGCCCTTTGAGCAGATAGCTGGTGGTGGCGAAGATCAATGGGTCGCCGATGGTGATCATCGCTACCGATTTTCCGGCAGCGCAGTCGCACAGCACCTCTTGGGCGACGCGGTTCCAGCGGTCCCGGGTCGATTGACTATCGCGCTTCATCTGGTAGTTGATGGTTTTTATCTTTTGACCGCACAGGTAGGGTTCAATGGCGGTTAAGGCCAGGGACTGTTTGCTGCCTGCGGCCTGTGGCGAAAGGATGATGTCGGCGGAGGCAATAATGTTGACCGCGCGGACAGTCAGAAGGTCGCTGGCTCCGGGACCGATGCCGATCGCGTAGAAGTGGCCAGGTTGAGCTTGTTTTGTGTTGGTCATAATTGGTGAGCTCTTTGGTTTGGTTTTAGGGCTTTTCCGTAGGTGAAGATCGATGCCACTGGCCCGGTCGTCACCCTATCTGTTTCTCAGGATTCTGTTTAACTCAAGTACGCGGTCAAAGCTGTTGCTGTTGGCGCGTGACCAGAGAAGTTGATCGACTTTCAGGTAGTTGCAATGCAGCAGACGGTAGTTGTTCCGTTCTCGCGGCGGGGTCGGGGTCCGGTTCATCGGCCCCGTCTGGTAGATATAAAGATCAGGCTGGCTGGCGATGATCGCTTCACTGCCGATTTTGATTATTTTACGCGTGCCGAAATCTACCGGGGTGCCACCGGCAGCACGCACGATATCGCTGATAATATTCTTCTGCCCGGCGACGCTCAAGGGGAGGGCGCTGATCTCATAAATGACCCTTGTTTTTTGATCCAGCGGCTTAAGCCCGTGCAGTTTTTTGCGTAATTGATGGGTCAGTTCTTCTGCAGCCGCAGTGCGTCCGGTCAGGTGCCCTAAGGCTTCGGTTTGTTGGAGGATTTCGGCCAGACTCTTTGGATTGTAGGTGAAGGTTTGTGCGTCGACTGCGGCACTCATCTGTTCGCTGAAGAAACGGTTTGAAGAGATGATCAGCAGGTCGGGCTCAAGCCCCTTGATCAGTTCGACGTTTGGTTTGATATGCGAACCGACTTTTTTGGCCTTGGGAAATTCCTCAAGGCTACGGGTTTTGCCGACCACCTGCTCTTCGAGGCCGAGTTTGAGTAGGATATCGCCAGCAGCCGGGGCCAAAACGACGATCCGCCGGGCGAAAGCGGGTTCAGCGAGAAAAAGAAAAACTGTCAGCAGCAGTAGATACCTGAACATCATAAGTCTCCGATAGGTGGTCACAGGTCAGTTGGTTACGGTCGACGTCGGCTAATAAACGACCTTTTTTGAGCAGCCAGAAGCGGGTGAAAAATCGTGCTGCCAGATTAATGTCATGGACCGGGGCGATTACGGTCTGGGGTGTTTGACTAAGAAAAGCAAAGATATCGAGGCTGTGGCGTACATCGAGACTGGCGTTC
>JAKIUS010000075.1 GCA_021647445.1 Geopsychrobacter sp.
TGGATGATCCCCGGCAAGATGGTCAAAGGCCCAGGCGGGGCGATGGATCTGGTTTCAGGGGTTAAAAAAGTCGTGGTGATGATGGATCACTGCGCCAAAGACGGCAGTCCGAAGATTTTAAATGAATGCAATTTGCCAATCACCGGCAAGGGGGTCGTCGATCTGCTGGTGACCAATAAAGGGGTCTTTGAGGTCGATGCCGAACAGGGACTATGCCTGATTGAAATCTCGCCTTTTAGTTCACTGGAAGATCTAAGGGAATCGACAGGCTGTACGTTTACAGTCAATCTTTCATAAACCTGAAGCAAGCAGGTTGTCGGACTATCCGGACTGAAGCGAAAATTTGGCTGATTGAGGACAGATTTTAACTCATTTGAGAGTAATAGCCGTAGCTATTGGTCGAAAAGGTGCTGAAATATGGGCCAATCAGACGAATTTGCAGCCAGTCGTTGGAAAGCCCGACAGCCTGCTAGGAAAACACTGTAAATAACTATGTAAGAGATCAAATGGCGCGAGCAGGGCAATATCGTATTTTGGTTTTTTCTCCAGCTCTGACTCTACGTTTCTCTGAGTGAACCCAAAAGGAGTTAATTGAAATGTCTAAACAACAAGTTGCTCTGATTACCGGTGCCGCCAGTGGCATCGGCCTGGCTGCGGCCGAGGCCCTGGCCGCATCTGGACGTCAAGTTGTCATTGCCGACATCAACGGCGACGCGGGCGAGGCTGCAGCACAACGGCTTAACGGCATTTTCATTCAAGCCGATCTGAGCACAGGCTCGGGCTGTCGCGTGCTAGCAGACACTGTTCTGGCCAAACACAGTTGCTGCGATATCCTTGTCAACAATGCAGGCATTCAGCATGTCGCGCCGATTGAGGATTTCCCCGAGGAGAAGTGGGAGTTCATCATTAGCCTGATGCTGACGGCTCCCTTTCTGCTGACTAAATACCTCTGGCCTGCTATGCGCAAACAAAAATGGGGGCGCATCATCAATATCAATTCAGCCCATGGCCTACGCGCCTCGGAATTCAAGGTCGCCTACATCAGCGCGAAACATGGACTTGCAGGTTTGACTAAGACCGCCGCTCTCGAAGGAGGACCACAGGGAATAACGGTCAACTCGATCTGTCCGGCCTATGTTCGCACCCCACTGATTGATGACCAGATTGATGCCCAAACTAAAACCCACAATATCCCACGAGAAGAAGTCATCAGCAGCATCATGCTCAAAAAGGCGGCGGTCAAGAAACTGATCGAGCCAAGTGAAGTTGGCGACCTCGTCGCCTACCTCTGCTCCGATTCTGCTGCCTGTATCACTGGTTCAATGCTGACTATCGACTGTGGCTGGACAGCAGCCTGACAAAAGCATAGTTTAAGAACAGTGTTTTATTTGTAGCTGGCTCGGGTTATAAACTAGGAGATATTTAGTACGATCACAGTATTGATATAACCAATTATAGAATTTCGATTATCACTGTCAATCAAACACGCATCATCAGCGCATTTACCATCGGACAAATGTGGGTGGCTCCCCACTAAGTCCAAATACTACCGCAGGTTTCAGGCCCACATCTACTAATGGTAACCGGCACCTTCGGCGTGACAAAAATAGAATCGGGGTATGTTTGAACTTTATCCCTTTTGTCCTATCTACATTCAGGAGGTATGGCCGTCGTTATGACCGCAGACTACATCATTGAAACGCGCGACCTAACAAAGGAATTTTCTGGTTTTACTGCCGTCAGTGGAGTCAACCTCAGGGTAAGAAAAGGTTCAATTCACGCGCTGATCGGGCCCAACGGCGCCGGCAAAACGACCGTATTTAATCTGCTAACAAAATTCCTCATCCCCTCTTCAGGAACTATTCTGTTTAATGGAGTAGATATAACCCACGAGAAACCGGCGGATGTCGCCTTGCGCGGCATCATTCGTTCTTTTCAGATTTCGGCGGTATTTCCCAAACTCACCCCCTTTGAAAATGTCCGAGTGGCGTTGCAACGTCGACTTGGCACCACCTACCATTTTTGGAAGTCCGCCTCAAGCCTCGACGTTTTGGCAGGAAGAGCACTCGATTTGTTAGGCTCGGTTGGTCTGGAAGAGTTTGCCCATCACCATACCGAGGGCCTCGCCTACGGGCAGAAACGGGCGCTGGAGATCGCCACAACTTTGGCGTTAGAACCCGAATTAATGCTTCTTGATGAACCGACCCAGGGGATGGGGGCAGAAGACGTGGGGAAAATCACCGAACTGGTCCGCAAGGTCGCAGAAAACCGTACAATCCTGATGGTCGAGCACAACCTGAAAGTAGTGGCAAGTCTGGCCGACCGAATCACAGTACTACAACGTGGCTCCATTCTGGCCGAAGGTGAATATGATGAAGTTTCCCAAAACCCACAAGTGATGGAGGCCTACATGGGGAGCGCACATGCCTGAGGCACCGGCCAAAGAACTGCTGTCTATCTCAAATCTACACGCATATTACGGCGAGTCACATATCTTACACGGCATCAATCTCTCGGTGCGCAAAGGTGAGCTTATAACCCTTCTTGGCCGCAACGGAGCGGGAAGGACAACGATTCTCAAATCGATTTTGGGCCTGGTGGAACGTCGTACGGGCTCAATCCGCGTGGTGGGACAGGAAACGATTAAACTCCCTACCTACCGTATCGCCCGTTTAGGGGTGGGGTACTGCCCGGAGGAACGGGGAATTTTCTCCCGGCTCAACGTGGAGGAGAACCTACTGTTACCGCCGATCATAAAAAAGGGGGGAATGAGCTTAGCTGAAATTTACGAGCTCTTTACCAACCTACTAGAACGCAAGAAAAGTATGGGTACCAGCTTGTCAGGGGGAGAGCAACAGATGCTGGCCATGGCCCGCATTCTGCGCACTGGGGCAGATCTGTTGCTGCTCGATGAAATCACTGAGGGTTTGGCACCGGTAATTGTTCAGGCTCTTGGCAAACTAATTCGGCAGCTTAAGGCACGAGGATTCACCATTATTCTCGTGGAGCAAAACTTTCATTTTGCAGCAGATTTGGCCGACCGGCACTATGTGGTTGACCACGGCACTATCGTGGAGATGATTCCAATGGAGGCTCTGGGCACGAGCATGGAGCGGCTCAGCGGTTATCTCGGGGTTTAGTTCAAAAACATTCAACGAAGGAAGGAACCGCATCATGAAAAAAAGTTTTATGCAGTTCGTCATGGGTACCGCCATTCTCGGGTTGGCCATGACCGCCAGCGCAGCCGGTATTTCCAGCAATGTCGTAAAGATCGGGGTGCTCACGGATATGTCCGGGGTTTATTCCGCCATCGGCGGTAAGGGCAGTGTTACTGCTGCAAAAATGGCGATCGACGACTTCGGTGGCAAAGTTCTCGGCAAACCAATTCAGCTCATCTCGGCAGACCACCAGAATAAAGCAGACATCGCTTCGACCAAAGCTCGGGAGTGGGCTGACACCGAGCACGTCGACATGATTACCGGCTTACTCAACTCAGGTTGTGCGCTGGCAGTGCAAAAGATCGGCACGGAGAAAAAAATGATCTCCATGGCCACGGGAGCCGGCAGCACCACCCTGACCAACGAGCACTGCAGCCCCTACGGAATCCACTACGTCTACGACACCTATGCCTTACCCAAGGTCGCTGGTAGCGCCATCGTCGATACCGGGGGCAAAACCTGGTACTTCCTCACCGCCGACTATGCCTTCGGTCACTCTCTGGAAAAAAACACCAAGGCCTTTGTCAAAGCCCACGGTGGCAAAACCCTTGGACAAGTGCGTCATCCGCTGGCCACGGCTGATTTCTCCTCCTACCTGCTTCAGGCCCAGGCCTCGGGTGCCAAGGTTATCGGTCTGGCCAACGCCGGCGGCGATTTCATCAACGCAGTCAAGCAAGCTCGGGAATTTGGCATTGTTCAAGGGGGACAAACTATCGCCGGGATGCTGGTTTTTTTGAGTGACGTGAAGAGTCTCGGTCTTGACGTCGCCCAGGGAATGAATTTCGCCACCAGTTTCTACTGGGATCGTGACGCGGCATCTCGGGAATGGTCAAAGCGTTATTTCGCCAAGACTAACGCAATGCCAACCATGGACCAGGCCGGAGTTTATTCAGCCGTCACGACTTATCTCAAGGCAATCAAAAAAGCAGGCACCGACGACCCCGACACCGTTATGAAGACGATGCGCGGCATGAAAATCAACGATTTCTTTTCCATAAACGGCTATTTACGCGCCGATGGCTCCATGGTCCACGACATGTTCCTGGTCGAGGTAAAGAAACCCTCCGAGTCGAAAAGCCCCTGGGACCTTCTAAAGGTCATCAAACAGGTACCGGGCAACGAGGCGTTCATGCCTCTGTCTGAAGGCAGCTGTGCGCTGGTAAAGTAAAAAACAAACAACAACCAGGTTGAAGACTCCGGTGCGAAGCCTGCTTCGCACCGGAGTCAAACCGCAAGCCCAGAGACCAGATAATGCATCTATCCTATCAAATGGTTTTGGCACAACTGATGCTCGGACTGAACAATGGTGCCTTTTATGCCATTCTCAGTCTGGGATTAGCCGTAATTTTCGGACTATTAAATATCATCAATTTCGCTCACGGAGCTCTTTACATGCTTGGCGCTTTCGTGGCCCTAATCGGTTATACAAAACTTGGCCCGCTGCTCGGCATGCCTGACTTTCACATGAACTACTGGGCCGCTCTAATCATCTCGCCACTAGTGGTCGGATTGTTGGGGGTTCTCATCGAAAAGACCATGCTTAAACGTCTCAGCAAGGTTGACCACCTGTATGGGTTGCTCCTGACCTTCGGTCTGGCACTGATCCTTCAGGGGGTTTTCACCAATTACTTCAACGTTTCAGGAACCTCCTACAATGGCAAACCGGAAATTCTGCGCGGAGTGGTGGATCTTAAGTTCAGGATGTTTCCCACCTACCGGCTCTGGTCGATCGGCCTCTCGCTTAGTGTCTGTTTTGTCACTTGGTTCGTCATCGAACGCACAAAACTCGGCTCCTACCTGCGAGCAGGCACAGAAAACCCTGCATTGGTGCAGGCCTTTGGTATAAATGTTCCGCTCATGATCACTCTGACCTACGGCTTCGGTGTGGGGTTGGCAGCCTTTGCCGGGGTAGTGGCGGCACCAATCTATTCGGTCAGCCCGATAATGGGTACGGAGATGATTATCACAGTTTTTGCCGTGGTCGTAATCGGCGGCATGGGCTCGATCATGGGGTCTATCTGGACAGGGCTTTCTCTCGGGATGCTCGAAGGACTGACCAAGGTGATCTATCCTCCAGCCGCCAACACCGTAATTTTCTTCATGATGATACTGGTGCTACTGATAAAACCAGCAGGCCTTTTCGGCAAAGAGCAGTGAGGAGACATCCGTGAACCGTAAATTGTGGACAGCCTTGTTTCTACTGGGGATGGTTGCACCTTTCCTGCTCTACCCGGTGTTCGTGATGCAGCTTCTCTGTTTCGCCCTGTTCGCGTGTGCCTTTAATCTGTTGCTCGGCTACGCCGGACTACTCTCCTTCGGGCATGCCGCATTTTTCGGCGGGGCGGCCTATATAACCGGGTACTTAGTCAAAAATACCGGGCTTACTCCTGAACTCGGGGTTCTCGTTGGCACTCTCGCAGCGGGGATGATGGGATATCTCTTCGGCCTTCTGACCATTCGCCGTCAGGGTATTTATTTTGCCATGATTACCCTCGCCTTGGCTCAGGTAGTCTTCTTCATTGCCCTTAAGTCTCCTTTTACCGGTGGGGAAGACGGCCTACAAGACATCCCACGTGGTATGTTTTTAGGATTGATCAATCTGGGGCATACCTACCATATTGCCGGAAAACCCTTAGAACTTAATCTCTATTATTTCGTCTTCGCCATCTTCTGTCTCGGCTTTTGGATCATCCACCGGGCCATCCACTCCCCCTTTGGCCAAGTCCTTAAAGCCATCAGGGAAAATGAACCGCGAGCGATATCCCTCGGATACAAGGTGGAGCGCGTTAAATTGCTGGCCTTTGTACTCTCAGCCTCACTGACCGGAACGGCGGGCGCAACCAAATCGCTTGTATTTCAACTCGCATCCCTGACAGATTCCAGCTGGCACGCCTCCGGAGAGGTGATATTGATGACCCTCCTCGGTGGCCTCGGTACGGTTTTGGGACCTGTCGTCGGTGCCTTCACTGTGATCACCCTGCAATCAGAACTGAGCGGTCTCGGATCTTGGGTGATGGTGATCATCGGTGCCACCTTTGTCGTCTGCGTACTCGCTTTTCGCCGGGGTTTTGTCGGTGAGGTGCTTGAAAAAATCAGGATCAGAGCAATCAAACACAACAAATGATTCGGAATTCCGCTTTAGTTCTACAAAAAAGGAGAGGATGATGACAGAGAAAACAGCGGTAATCGGTGCGGGCATTATGGGACGTGGTATTGCCCTAGCCTACGCCCTGCACGGTTTTCGAGTCGCTTTACATGATATCAATCCAGAGGCCCGAAACCAGGCAAAGTCTCTGATCAATACAGATTTGATGCTGCTTGTTAACGAAGGGCTCGTGTCCCACGCAGACCAGAAGTCGGCGTTAACCAATATCACCCCAACTGACAACTTAAAGGAAGCGGTTGGTAACGCCAGTTTCATCACCGAAGCCGTACCGGAGAAACTGTCTTTAAAATGGCAAATTTTAACCAAAATAGAATCTCATGCCCCAACGACTGCGATCATCGCTTCTAATACCTCGACGCTGCCACTGACCGAACTAAACAAGCACTTGGTAAGACCTGAACGAATGATCATCACACACTTCTTCAACCCCGCCCATCTGGTGCCTCTGGTAGAAATTATCAGGACAAAGAACACCCCAGACGAAACCATTACGACTATTCTGAATTTGCTACGTCGAATCGGCAAGGTTCCAATCGTTTTAAAGAAAGAAGTTCCGGGATTCATCGCCAATCGCTTACAAGCCGCCATCCTGCGTGAAGCATTGCATCTTGTCGCGACTGGTGTAGCAAGTCAGCAAGATGTCGACTTGGCGATGACGGCTGGACCAGGCTTTCGCTGGTCATTCATCGGCCCTTTGGAAACAGCTGATTTTGGCGGGCTGGACACTTGGCAGAGTGTCATGAACAATCTGGCCCCAGAACTCGATTGCACGCCCACTGTGCCTAGGGTACTCAAAGAGATGAACCATAAGGGACACCTCGGCGTCAAAACCGGCCAGGGATTCTATACTTACCCAAACAAACAAATCATTGCTGATAAAATTCGCCGACGCAATCTGGGATTCATCCGGCTTCTGCGCCTACGGCGCAAAGAGGAATT
>JAKIUS010000076.1 GCA_021647445.1 Geopsychrobacter sp.
GTTCTCGATCTCGGCTGTGCCGTCGGTCGCGCCAGTTTCGAGCTCGCCCGGCATTTCAAGAGCGTGACAGGCATCGACTTTTCGGCACGATTTATCCGCATCGCGCACCAACTTCAGCAGAAAGGGAATATTCATTATCAGTTGCCCGAAGAAGGGGAAATCGTCTCCTTCCATGAACAGCACCTGAAGAATTTTGCTTTGAATGAAACGCAGCATAAAATCGAATTTCTGCAAGGCGACGCGCACAATTTAAAACCTCAATTCAAAGAATACGATCTGGTAATCGCCGCCAACCTCCTTGACCGTCTGTATGATCCCGCCCTTTTTCTTGCAACAATCCATAAAAGGATCAACTCCGGCGGACTATTGATCATCGCTTCGCCCTACACCTGGCTCGAAGAGTTCACCAAAAAAGAGAACTGGATCGGTGGCCTGCGGCGCTCAGGTGAGCCCGTCACCACCCTGCAAGGGCTGCAAGAGCAACTCGGACCTCACTTCCACATGCTTGGGGAACCACAGGACCTCCCCTTTGTGATCCGTGAGACGGCGCGCAAGTTTCAGCACACCGTCTCGCAACTGAGCATCTGGCAGAAAACCGAACACTGACAGCATTTAAACCCAAAAACCTCAAACGCAAAGAGGCCGGGAAAATTCCCGGCCTCTTTGCGAATATAAATCGAAAGAAAGATCTTAGCCTAGCAGTTCGAGGCCGTTGAAGAAGTAACCCAGTTCAAAGGCTGCCGTCTCCGGGGCGTCAGAACCATGGGTCGCATTTTCACCGATGGAAGCGCCAAACTCTTTACGCATTGTTCCCTCGGCGGCGTCAGCCGGGTTGGTTGCGCCCATCAGGTCACGCCACTTGGCAATCGCACCTTCGGCTTCAAGAGCCAGCACAACACAGGGGCCACTGCTCATAAAATCGGTCAGTTCACCAAAGAAGGGGCGCTCGGCATGAACAGCGTAGAAGCCTTCAGCTTCAACCTTGCTCATGTAAAGTTTTTTCAAACCAACAATCTTGAACCCTTCGGCGTAGATCCGGGCAAGAATTTTACCGGCATAGCCAGCGGCAAAGGCATCGGGCTTAACGATTGCAAATGTTTTTTCAACGGCCATTTCTATATCTCCTGAAAAATCGGTTAATGATCAAATTGACGCGCATTTTTAGCACCAGACCTTAAATACTGTCAAGTCACTGGCTATCTAACAAATCCAATCAAAAGGTCAATTCAAAGTTAAAATACTCTTGCGATCTGTTTCTGTTTATGTAGGCAATTAACACTACTACATCCACCTGGAAGGTTTTGAAAAAACAGGTAAATTGACGTGGTATCTGTTACTGAAAACTGTATTATAAATTCACGTTGAACGCGGCACTGGCCAGGCTGTTGTTGCTCAGGTCTGACTCGTCGGGAACGGTGCTGTTGTAGTTCACCTTGCCGACGATGTAGTAGGTTCCTTGCGTCCCCAGCGGCAGGGCGACATTTCGGCTTAAATCGACACTCGCACCGGCAGCAAGTCCATAGGCGTAGGCGTTGGTCAGGAAGCTATCGCTCGTATCCCAGACCGCATCGCTCGACAGGTAATAGCCGATAAAGAAGGTCTCGGTTGCACGCTCACCACCGATATTTTCTATTGTGGCGTTCATGCTGATCGTCGAGCCACTGTTGACAGAGCCGGTCGGACCGCTTAGCACTGTTACTTTCAGGTCCGGCGCATTATTCATCTCCGCTACAAAATCAATCGTTTCCGGTTGTGCCACAGAAACTGCCTCAGTTACTGGCAGGTAACCTTGCTGCTCAGTCGTTGCGCGAACATGCCAGGAACCAGCAAAGGTTCGGAACTGATAACTACCATCGTTGGCAGTATCCATGCTAATCGTGTAGAGACCATCCACCGAGGTCAATTCAACAGGTAGATTACACATCGGCAGCGCCATAACATCAGTTACAGTTCCATTTATCTGACTTGAAGTTACATGAACTTGAATATCCTGATCAGTCAAAGCAGAAGTCACCATGACTCCACTAAGGGTTTGACTAAGATAGCCTATACTTTGGCTTGAAGCCGAATCAACTAACAGTGAGTAACTGCCACCTTGCGCAAGATTAAATTTGTAGTTACCAGACGTATCAGATATTCCCCTCGCAACAATTCGACCAGCACTGATCGCCACCACCGACAGACCGGCAACCGGCATCATGGTTTCATCTACAACCTGACCGTTTATGGTCAGCGTCCCAACCGTTAGTTCGAAATCGATTCCAAGCAGATCAGTATTGATCATCTGGGGCAGATCAGTACTGGCATCGGCCAACGCACCGAACTGTGAAGGGCCAGCAAATGAGCCCGCTGGAACGCTAATCAGATAATTCCCCGCAGGCAGACTGAGGTTGTAGCTACCATCGGCCTCAGTAAGAGTACTTGCCGAAGAACTGTTGCCGCTCGTCCCACTGGCAACGACTCGCACACCGGCCAAATCGGTCATCCCAGCGAACACCTGTCCGCCAATATCGTAAGTTCCATCTGTCAGTACCAGATCATCGGCAGATGCTGAACTACCCACCGCAACCGTCACCAAAGTTGAAGTTGCAGAATCAAACACATAACCCGTGCCTTGCGGCAGCAGATAATACTTACCCACAGCAGGCACCTGAAACTGATAATTACCCAGCCCATCGGCAATCGCCCAGGCCACCGGACGCTGCCATTTATCAACCAACTGCACCTGAGCACCGGCAATCCCAGCGACGCCGTCGGTCACACGACCGCTAAGCGTCTGACTCTGAGAAACCGCATCAACCCGAAACGTTACAAAAGCTTCGCGCATACCATCCCAAGCCCGAAAAATATATGCCCCCGGCGCATGATCAAGCGCCAGGCTGTCGAGCATATTTATCGCAGCAACCAGAATCTTGTCATTATCACTATCAACCAGATTCAATCGACGGATGACCGGTTCACCCGCATCCACCAGACTGTTATCATTTAAGTCTGCAAACTGTTCAAGCGTGACGGCATCCCCGGCATTTGCCAGATTCAAAGTGGCAACAACTGTCTCTGATTGGTTGGCGGCAATCAGTGTCTTGTTGAGCGTGATATCAAGCAGTTGTGGCTGATAAGCAATAGTCACCGGGTTCAAAGTCGTGACATTCCCGGCCGCATCCGTTGCCGAAACTGTAATGTCATTGGCATCCGGCACCAGACCGGTCAAAGTGCAGCTCCAGGTTCCCACCGATACCACCGCAGAACAGCCTGCTGCCGTCGATGAAGCTACGTTGACACTTGCACCATCCTCAACCGAACCTCCGATATTTTGAGTATCCACGGTTGTCGGCGAATCCACCGGATTGAGCGTCACAACAGGCGGAACCGTATCGAGCGTTAAGTTCACCAGTGAGAGTTCGGTCAGATTATCGGCAGCATCCCGGGCAGAAACCTGCAGTTGGTTCTCTCCTTCATTGAGGCTGATAACCGCAAACCATTGACCTGGGGCCGGATAAGTAATGACCGGATATTCGACCTTCGTCAGATTGAAAATTGTCACCTCAACCGAATCTTCTACTGTCCCGCTGAGAGATTGATCAACCAGATTAGTCAAGCCGGGCAGAGCCGCCGCTGTCAGCGTCGGTAAAACATCATCATGCGGCGTGGCCCCCACCACAACACCAGCACTCCGATTGCCGAAGGTATCAAATGCTGTAAGGGTCAGAAGGTTGTTCTGATCGTTGGTCAAGCCGGACAACTGTACGGTTGATATCGTACCACCAGCAAGTGTTGCCAGCACCCCTGTCGCCCCCGAAACTTCATAGCCTGCAACATCAGACGAGACTGAAAGCGTCCAGGTCAGGGTCACGCCCCCTGACTGATCACCAACCAAATCCTGAGAAGCCAGGCCAGAAACCTCGGCGGGGGCCTGGTTTATCGCCAAATCGAGTTCAACACCGCAATCACTGGTGGTTCCGGCCGTCACAGACTGCTCCAGAACCTGTCCGAGCGATAAGCTCCCCGCACTGTTATCAATTTCGTAAACACTGGCAACGGCCAGGTTGACCGCCAGCAGCGTTTGCTGAGCGGTGTCAAAAGACATTCCGGCCAGATCAGGCACCGGTGTCTGACAGCCGAGGGCAACGGTACTCCCTAACGTATTGATCAGAGCATATTCCTGTGGACCGGTCGTTAAGTCACCGTCAAGAACCACCACCTCGGAAAGGGAGAAATCCAGGCGACTGGCAGTCGTTGCCTCACCGACGCGGATCATGAAGCGCGCAAGTATCCCACTCCCCTGGATAAGACCAGAGGTGGAATTCGGGGCAAAGCTGTAAAGAGCAGAGACGGTCGTAACATCAATCTGCGGCACATTATTAACCAGAACGGTCTCATTGCGGAAAGGTTGATTGTCAAGCATCAACACCTCATTGGCCCCACCAACGCCCAGCATGAGATCTCCCAGTCCCGAATAGGTAGCCGTTGCCCCCGATGCGTTCAATGGTGCCGCAACGGAGATCTTAGTCAAGTCAGCCTGGCCCAGGTTACTGACACCTGTCGCATACCCACCAGGCGAAAATACTCGCAAGCGAAATTGAACGGCACTCAGGCCCGTCGCCGGCACGTTCTCCAGCACAACATTGACCCCTATTTCTTGCCCCGGAAGGACCTGGTTGGTGTCGGGCACCACCTTGATGTCGACGGCCAAGGCCGTTCCAAACAGGGATAACACCAGCGCCAAAGCACCAAGACCAATCACAATAGATTTAATTCGGCTCATCTGCCCCTCTTGTCGATGCAGTGTAAGAAACCTAAGAAAACTCAATCAATAACCTTTGGACACGGATAAAGTCAGATTTCACGGATTAGAACCCTTAGCCACAGAGACAGACAGAGAAAATCAGGGAATTACAACAAACCTCAAAAACATTAATTCTCCGATTTGGTTTAGCTAAAAGCTCATCCCTGACCCTAAATCCGTATTTATCCGTGCAATCCGTGTTCTAATGCTTTTGGAACTAAAGGGACAGGCACCACAGGTGCCAGTCCCTTTACTCGGACTTGCCATGCTGACCGGCAAACCAACCGAAATCACGCAGATCGATGACATCGGCGGCGATTATTTCGTCGGCAGACAGAGCCACAAAATTGAAATCGGGATTAAATGCCGCATCATCGGCCGCCAGACGGTACTGCTCTTTAAAAGCATTGAAATCGGCTGTATCCACCTGTCCATCCAGATTTAAATCGGCCCGATTGAAACCACGCAGCGGCTCTGCCACCGCCAACCGACCGCTATCGACCGGCAACTTACGTAAATGATAGAGGACCGACAGGGTATCGCCGCGATAAACCCGCAAACCGATCAATTCATTCCCCAGGCTGTCAAAACTTAAGCCGCTCAGATCGAACAGATTGTTCAGGTCGAGGACCCCCTCGCCGTTGGCGATTCCCTGCCCGGCAAAGGCCGAGACCGGGTAAGAAGCCTGCGCGGACTCCAGCAACAGCAGATCGCCGACTCCGGCAAAGACTTCACCATTTTCTGCCGGCCGAACATAAACCTTGAAGCTGAGCATATCGTTACTTAAACCGCCCAGACTGCCATCAACCTCACTCCGGTAGGGAACCACCCGAGTCGCCGTCGTCACCGCCTGCAGCGCCGAATAAGCGATACTGGTCGAATCGGCCGAATCACGGGTAAGGCTGCGAACATGGTATTTTAGACCCGCCTGTAGACCGGACACGCGCACCCGGAAGATATGTTTGCTGCGGGCGGCATCGGCCACTGTCGCACCCAAGTCGGGCAGCACCTCAATTTTGAGGCTGTCCGTCAGATCTTCCGCCATCCCCGCATCGGCATAGATCTCAAGCCCCGGGTCAGCAGTAACGTTACTCATCCAAACCAGGCAAAAAGAACGCGGCGTCACATCAGTCACCCGCAGACTCACCGTCTCCGGCACCGCCAGGGCATGGCCTGCCCAAAGTAGCAGTGCGATCAGTAATAGCGTAGTACGTTGCATGTTTATCCCTTCAGGTTGAACGGCTATCGATAAGGACAAAACCTTTAAATTTTTGGACACGGATAAAATCTGATTTTCACGGATTAAAATCTTTAACCCAAAGTCGCTTTTGATCTTGGTTCTAAATTCGTGTTCATCCGCGTAATCCGTGTTCCAATGCTTTTATCCACCAGGGCAGGTCGCGCAACCTCCGGTACTCACCTTACGGGTCTGCCCCTGCTTGCCTGCCACAAAGGCCGCTTCCAACACACGCACATCACCTGCTAAATCCCACAAGTATTGCTGATAGAAGCTAGAGGCCCGAACCATCGCTCGCAACACCCCCACCCCCGGTGGTGTCTCAACGAAAGAGGCCAAAACTCCTGGGTTCGACGTTGACAACTCTTTACGCAGCAGAGCCAGTTTTTTTGAAAAAGTCTTTGCAGACAGTACAATCACCCCATCCAGCGGGCTCTGCTCTCTTTCAAACTCTGTCCGCAAATCGTACAGATCAAGCGCAACCCCTTGCTTGCGGGCGGCCTCAAGTTCTCCGGGGAAAACCCGCGCCATCTCAAAATCGTTCCCATTGCTGACAAACGGCAACCTGGCCAGTTGCCAACCACGCACGCCCCCAGCCAAAACAAAAACTTTCTTGGCCCCTTGCCTGACAATCTGTTCTGCTGCTTTACGCGCTTCTAACTGACCCAGACTATTATCAACCAGGATCAGTATCTTGTTCTGTGGCAAACTCTTGGCGGCCAGCTCTTGCGACGGAATATTCAGTGAACCTTCGACATGACCACGCGCAAAAACCGCCGGAGGCCGAACATCGATCAACCAGAGGCCACTCCCTTCCTTGACCAGGTCGTAGACCCGTTTGGGAGATATCTCTCTCACCTGCCGCGCCAAAGCGATACAGGGCAGCAACAATACAATGGTGGATATGAGAATAATCTTTTTCATAAACTCTCTTTTCAACGGGGACTGGCACCTGCGATGCCAGTCCCGAAGCCTAAGGTTGCCAGCCATCAACCC
Organism: Geopsychrobacter sp.; assembly: GCA_021647445.1. Lineage (GTDB taxonomy): Bacteria > Desulfobacterota > Desulfuromonadia > Desulfuromonadales > Geopsychrobacteraceae > Geopsychrobacter. The sequence goes on from JAKIUS010000076.1 coordinate 7,020, forward strand.
GTTCCTTCATGGTAATCACCAAACCATCACCAGAGCGAATATCGAAGTTCTGGCCGACGATCTCCAGCGCATCAACCGACCCCCGCACCGCAGCCGACTGCCAAAGCCCGGTCTCACCATCGAAACGACGCACACCCTGAACATTCTCCAGGTCAAGCGAGCGCAGCAGATCATAAGCCCGGTAGCCGTAAGGCACGGTCAACAGTCCGATATGATTGGTGGCGGGCAACAGAGTATAACGAGCGGTCTCACCACTGGCCGCCACTTGCAGCATGCCCGATTGCTGTGTGTAGAGTAT
>JAKIUS010000077.1 GCA_021647445.1 Geopsychrobacter sp.
AAACCATTCTTCTGGCTCAATCCTGCCTACCAACCCGGTGCTCGTGCGGGGGGCCGACTTACCAAAACAGATATACAGGACGCAGCGGACCGACTAACCCGTTTCGCGCCGTTGATAAAAGAGTTGTTTCCAGAGACGGCACCTGCTGCTGGGCTCATTGAATCACCTCTTTTACCTATCCCCAAAATGCAGACTGCCCTGCTTGCCAATGTTGAGGAAGCAGGACGGTATTGGCTCAAAGGGGACCACCTGTTGCCGATCTCCGGTTCAATCAAGGCTCGAGGAGGGATTTATGAGGTTCTCAAGCACGCCGAGAGGCTGGCCATCGAACATCGACTTCTCCGGATTGAGGATGACTACCGCCTGTTGGCAGACCTTGAGTGCAAAAGTTTATTCCGCCGCCATTCGATTGCCGTCGGCTCGACAGGAAATCTCGGTTTAAGCATCGGCATCATGGGCGCGACGCTCGGTTTCAAAGTTACCGTGCACATGTCTGCCGATGCCAAGACCTGGAAAAAGGATCTTCTCAAAAACAAGGGTGTTGAGGTTATTGAGTACCGGTCCGATTACAGTCAGGCTGTCACGGAAGGTCGCGCCATGGCCATGGCTGATCCGCAGTGCCATTTTATCGACGATGAAAAATCGAAGGATCTGTTCCTCGGTTATGCCGTTGCCGCATTGCGTTTAAAAAAACACTTGGATGCCATTGGTTTAGGGGTGAACCGGGAACACCCGCTGTTTGTTTATCTCCCCTGCGGTGTTGGTGGTGGCCCCGGCGGAGTGGCTTTTGGTCTTAAATCGGTGTTCGGTCCCCATGTGCATCCGTTTTTTGCCGAACCGACCCATGCCCCCTCCATGTTGCTTGGGATGATGACCGGTCTGCACGAGCAAATTGCGGTGCAAGATATCGGGCTGGACAACCGTACGGAAGCCGATGGACTCGCGGTCGGACGTCCTTCTGGATTTGTCGGCAGGCTGATCGAGCCGCTGCTGGCGGGGATTTTCACCGTGGAGGATCGAGAGCTATACCGCCTGCTGGCGCTTCTGAAGGATACCGAAGGGATTTCGCTTGAACCCTCGGCCCTGGCCGGGATGCCGGGACCCCGATGGCTGCTGAATTCACCGGCCGGAAAGAGCTTTCTGAACAAGTACGACCTGCAAAAAAACATGTCTGGCGCCAACCATATCGTCTGGGCGACCGGCGGCAGCATGGTCCCTCTTGAGGAAATGAAAAACTACTATAAACAGGGCCTAGCTTCGGGGTTGGGGGACGAAAAAATTAAACGGTAAGCTCGTTTAAAGGGCCGGTGGAAATTAATCTGTTCGTGAGTTTTGTAATTTGCCGTACATTGTGATAGGTTTTTAATTATGTTTGGTGACGGTGGTGTCGATATCAGTCAACTTTTTCAGGAGTCCGACAAGTTATGACCTCGAATGTTGAAGATAGTCAGTCAAATGTTGAAGAAGGTCCGTTGCTGTGGGTGATCGTTCGCAGCAGCAATAATCTTCTGGCTTTTGATGCCAGTATCGTCGGGAACATGATTGCCATTCCCAAGATTACACATGTTCCTGATAATGTTGCTTATATGTCGGGGACAATTACTGTGCGTGGCTCGATTATTCCGCTTGTTGATCTCCGCATTTATACTGGACAGCCCTCGGGGGACCAGGAGCTCGATGATTTTTGCCAATTAATGGATCAGAGACTCAGCGATCATCTACATTGGATTGAGGAATTAAAGCTATCCGTCGACGAAAAAAGAGCGTTTGAACTGGCGACCGACCCGCATAAATGTGCATTTGGTAAATGGTATGATAGCTATAAAACAGACAACAGGATGGTTGCCTCTATATTACTTAAGTTCGATGCTCCCCATAGGGTGATTCATGGAATTGCAGAAAAAGTCACACGTCTTGTTGGTGAAGGTCGTGTTGATGAGGCCCATGAATTAATCGATTCGACTTCAAATGGTGAATTAAAGGTGATGATCGGTCTGTTTGATGATATTAAAACTGCGATGCGGGAATCCGGTCACAGAAGAATTGCAATGGTTCTTGAAAATTCCGATCGAATTATCGCTCTCAATATTGATGAAGTTGTGGCCGTAGAGAGTATCGATCAGATTGAAGATGCGCCTCAAAACCAATCAGGTTCAATGGGCATCACACGAATTGGCCGCAGAAAAAATAATGATGAATTGGTTTTGTTGATGGAAAATGTGCAATTTTGATCAAGTTGAGTTCTGTCTGTCCTCTTTTTTTGTCCTGAGGCTTGCCTGCTCCAGGCTTGAAAGCAAATCTTCATTATTCCAGGGTTTTTCGATGATATAGGCGGCCTTGCCGCTTTTTAAACATTCCCGGACCCGCTGATTATCGACGGATGCGGTAAACAGGATACGTGTCATATCTGGCCATTGCTGCGCGACCTGCGCTAAAAGTTCACAGCCATCTTGTCCAGGCATCAAAAAGTCGGCGACGATGACGTCAAATGTCTCTTGTCCCAGCAGTTCGAGTGCTTTCGAACTACCGTCGACGGTAGTCAAATGGTAGTCATTCTGGTCGCGAAGGGTTCGCTTAGTCGCCTTTCGGACCAGGGAGTCGTCATCGACCAGCAGAATGCTAGTGAGGCAAGATTCCTTAACCTCTTCAAGATGTCGTTGCTGGCGGATATTTGTCCAGCTTGAGATCAGGCAGCAATTGCGGGATGGGCAACTTATGCGCTTCGAAATGTGCTGGCAATCAGAACCGTTGAAAACATTCTGTAATCTATTCAGGTTGAATTTCAGTTTATGGATCGAATAAACCCGGTCAAAATCATCAGGCGACAGGGGTTCCTTCCGTTTGTGAAGAATCTGGGCCACCAGATACTCACTGAGGGCAACCTGTTGAATCATCTTTTCGGTGGTTATGGCCTCGGTGATAAATAAGGGATCTTCCATTATGCCGGTTAATGCCTCGTTCGGTGGTGTCAACGCGCAGCTTTCAAGGGTCTCAGCCCCTTTTTGCGCTAAGATGCCTGTCTGTTGCAAGGCGTCCTTCTCACGATCACTGATTTCAAGTGCAGTTGAGCGTGCAACCGACTCCGAATAAACGGAAATATTGCATAACAGGTCTGCCATCCCCTGCAGTAAACTTTGCGATTCGTGGCACGCTGAATTCTCTCTCATTTAAGCCTCCCCCCCTCTATCTGGCGGCCTGTTTACACTCTCGATTGAGTGGTCAAGCCTGGACCCCTCTAGTGTTTAAGCCCTGTGGTATTAATGGGGGCATCGGTTCAGAACCCACCGATACCCCCACTGGACCAGGTTTTAAAACTTGCCGAACTCTGAATCCTCCAGCGCTATTTGTGGTGCAGGTTGGTTTGGTGGTTGATTGAAATCTGACCAGCCAGCCTGTGACGCTTGCGTTGGCGAGGGGCTGGACGGAGCCGGCTGAAAATGCGTGCCCTGCCCACGAGAGCTGCTTTGATTGAGGGTGAAACGCTTGAGCATCTCCTGCATTTGCAGGGCCTGGCCCGAGAGTTCCTCCGAGGCAGCCGCGCTCTCTTCGGCGGTTGCGGTGTTCTGCTGGGTCACCTGATCGATCTGGCTCAGCCCCTGACTGACCTGGGCTATCCCCTGGGCCTGCTCGTTGGAGGCGGCGGCGATCTCCTCCAGCAGGTCAGAAACCTTGGTCGTACTGCCGGTGATTCCGCTCAAGGCCTCGGCGGTCTGACTGGCGATCTGCGAACCGCGTGCGGTGAGTTCAACAGACCCTTCGATAAGTTCAGCGGTCTCTTCAGCCGCTTTGGCGCTGCGAGCTGCGAGATTACGCACCTCTTCCGCGACCACGGCAAACCCCTTACCGTGCTGACCGGCACGCGCCGCTTCGACCGCAGCATTTAGGGCCAGCAGGTTGGTCTGGAAGGCAATTTCGTCAATTACCTTGATGATCTTGGAAATGTTCTGGCCCGCAGAGTTGATCTCACTCATGGCCTCAACCATCTCGGTCATCTGGCTGTTGCCGGTTTCGGCGGCATTTTGTGCTTCGGTCGAAAGAACATTGGCCTGGTTGGCGTTTTCAGCACTCATGGCGACCTGTGAAGACATCTCAGTCATGGATGAGGTCACCTCTTCGAGAGATGCGGCCGACTCGGTTGCGCCCTGTGACAGGGATTGAGCGGCATCACTGACCTGACCTGACCCTGAAGCGATCTGTTCCCCAGCAACTTGCAGGTTGCTGACCATCTCACGCAAACCACCCAGCATGGTTTTTAAGGCCTTGCCCAACTGATCATTCTGCGAATTTAATTTGACGTCCCGAGTCAGGTCGCCGCTAGCAATCGCTTCAGCCAATTCACTGCGACCCTGCATGCTGTTGGCCATGCCGACCAGCACCGAACCGAGTTCTGTAAGCTCGTTGGTGGCTCGATAGGCTTTACATTCACGACAATCCGCGTGGCTGCCATTGGTCAGGTAGAAGCAGGTTGGGGTCGGACCGAAGGAGCCGGTGGTGGTCCAGCAGTTTCCTTCTTTGCCGTAGCTTTGACAATCGGTCTGGCCACAGTTTTTGAGGCTCGAACAATTGACCGCTTCACCAATGTTCAGGTTGCGGTCACTGGTGTCGCCTTTGCCGTACTTGGCGACTACCTCGAAGACCTTTTTAAGCGGTTTGGTGATGCTGCGCGTGATGGCGAACCCGAGCAATACACCCAGGACCAGCGCACCGGCAGCCACGGAGATCAGAATCGTGATGGAGGTTGCAGTGGCCTGCCGTCCGTTGGTTTTGGCCTGCTCCATTTCCGCAATCGATAGTTCCTTGACCCTGTTCAACATCGCCTCGGTTGTTTCCCCAACTTGATCGAGCCGTGCCATTGCAGCGTTTTCCTTTTGTGCCTGGGCGATCATGTCTCGATGAGCAGCCATTAAGGCTGCCGCATTTTTCTGGAATATTTCGTGATTTCCGTCGATTTCTTCTACAGAAGCACGGATTTGCGCATTATCGGTGGCGAAAATCGTTGTGCCATCAAAAGAACCACCCTTTAAAATCGCCGTGATTGCAGAATCAAATGTGGCAACGGTTTTGACAAACTCCGCTTCGAGTTGTGTGAGTTTCGCGGGATCACGCTCCGCGACAAATTCATCCAGCAGCGTACTTGACGCTGCCAAGGCATATTTGATCTCATTGGCCATATCGGCCAGAGGCACTTCTTCGCGCAAGATCGCCAGGGCCTCGGCACCGATACCTGCTTCTTTGGCGCGGTTGCTGATCTCTTTGCTGATCATTTTTTCAATGGCTCCGGCGTCTGTAGCAACCTCGCTCGTAACGCTGTCTACCTGTGCCATCGCCTTATCGGCGGCAGCCTTCTTCTGCAGTAGGGCCTTCCCTTCAGCCATCAGTTCACGCGCGGCAACCTGGAATTTCTGGTCATGATTGCTATCCGCCTGCAGGATAATCTCGCCAAGTTTCGGATTGTCGGTCGCGATAACAGTTTGGCCATTTGCGATCTTGCCGCCTTTGGTAATAGCCGTAACCGACTGATCAAACTGGGCCAGAGACTCATTATATCTCTGTTCAATCGCCGCCAGCCGGCTGACATCGTCTGTTGCAAGCGCGCTGGTCGACATCATGAAGTCATCCATGGCACGCATGGCGTTAACCAGGGCTTTTTGCATCTGGGTTGTCGCTTCCAGAACCGGGGCCTCTTCATCGCTCACCATGATTAGGGCATGGTCAACCTTTTTGACCCCCTGATAACCAACCAGATTAGAGACACCGATCAAAAGCAGCATGCACCCGAAGCCGATGGCTAATTTGGTTCCAATTTTCCAACTACCCCATTTCATGATCTGCTCCTTTTTGCGTTGGGTAAGAATTGTTGATTTTGAAATGACTGGTTAACGGCAGGCCTGTTCAGCGGTCTGTTGTTTGCATATTTTTTTGACCTTGCACTGTTTTTTTTCATGTGGTGAGTCCCACCTCCTGGTTGAGTTGTTTTGTGAATATTTCTTCGATCAGTCCTGATCGGTTTTATCCGTAGGAATGGAAACGTTGAAAATTGTCACTTATCTGATTGGAACGTGATTGCTCTGTCAGCATCTTCTTGACCGTCCCCAGAGTCTGGCGGGGGGAGATCTTCGTGTATTTTAAGCTATTCAGCGGAAGAGTCTGCTGATGTCGGTCGATGAAAAGAAGGTTGTGATACTTGTATCTTCCGGTTAACAGGCTGAGCAGTTCGCTTGTCTTCGATGTGATCTCAAGGTTATCGATCAGTAGAATATCTGGGCGCGTATTACCAGGCCCAAGGACCGAGATGATGTTGATTGCTTCATCCAGTGCGCGTGCGGAGGTGACCCTGTAGCCTGCCAGCTGAAGTAGAAATGTGGTGTTTCTTGAAGTCTCAATCTTGGGATCGATGAGCAGCAGTTGATGTTTCGTACTTTGTTTTGGATTATGCATGCTGCGAAGACCTCCTTTGATTGTTGTTTGATGGACGCAACTGACCTGATTTTGACGCTTAAAAGGTGAGTTCCAGCCGAATCCCCAGTTGCAAGGCATTATCAATGGCAGAATCCATACTTGGGTTGATGATATATTGGATGTCAGGCTGCAAGGTCAGTGAGGGGCTGATTTCACTACGATAGGTGAGTTCGATGGCCGTTTCGCTATGTTCGACATCGACCCCCAGAACATCTTTGGAATAGGCTAAAAACTCTTCGCCGATCAGCGCCTGGGCCACTGCCAGCCCGAGAATGTCCTTGTTGTGGCCGTTGATCAATCCGGTGTAATGCAGGCCGAACCCCCAATAGGTTGTGATCTGGTTTAAGTCTTTGTCAGCCAAGCCCAGTTGGATGAAGGCTCCAAGACCCTGACCCTCTGCCTTCTCGGCATAGAGCATCTTCTCGCCGATCAGATAAAACCCTCGATTGTAGTTATGCACCTGGCCATTGAAGTTTTCGACTTCTGCGGTGTGTACCCAAACCCCAAAGGCCAGTTTGTAATAATCAGCCTTATCGGGGTCGTCCTCTTTCAATCCCAGTTCGAGCGCGGCGAAGATACCGTCCTGTTCTTTGAGAGCGACCCTGGTACGTGGGGCGTCACCGGAATCATCCGGTACGCCGTCGTAGATTGCCCCCATAATGTAAGTATGTTTAGATTCAGCCTTAGCCCTTAAGCCGAGAGCCGCCGAGGGGAAAATAGATGGGCCGTTCTGGGAGATGTCAGGCGAGATTCCGAAGGAGCTGTTGATGAACAGGCCGCCATATTCCAAGGCGTCGAATTCGCTGGTGAAGTCATGCAGGCCGAACAGCACCGAATAAGGAACAGCG
>JAKIUS010000078.1 GCA_021647445.1 Geopsychrobacter sp.
GCGAGAACTCAGGGCCATAACCTTGTGCAAGGATACAAAGCTACGGCTACTCCTACAGGAGAGGCTGGAGGCGTGCGGTGCCAACGCCTCGCCCTGTGAAGACGAAGGGCATTTTCTATCCCTCCTCAAGCAGGGCAATTTCGACGTTGCACTGACGGTCTTTGGCAGACACGAGGCAGATCTCAAATTCGTGTTGGGGCTGTGTGAAGCCCATCCTGCTCTACCCATCCTCGTCCTGGCCATTGAGTGTTCCATCGAGGACGCGGTAAAGATCATGCAGGCAGGGGCAGAAGACTTGATCCTGGAACCATGGGATGAGGACACCATAAAGGGTGCCCTCGAGCGTGCATCCCTAAACTTCCCCTTGCGCAAAAGGCGCATTGGAGCCAGGCGACGGAAAAAGGACAGGGAGATTATTTGTAAGAGCCCTTCCATGTTGAAACTCCTTGAGATTGCAAGGAATGTCGCCCCGAGCAAGGCCTCGGTCCTCATCCAGGGAGAAAGTGGTACAGGCAAGGAATTGTTGGCACGCTACATCCATCAAGAGAGCGACCGCAGTGGTGGCCCATTTGTGGCCATAAACTGTGCCTCCCTCCCAGACACGTTGCTAGAGAGTGAACTCTTTGGCCATCTCAAAGGTTCATTTACCGGCGCGATAAAAGATCGCAAGGGAAAGTTTAGCCTGGCCGATGGCGGAACCCTGTTTCTCGATGAAATTGGCGAGCTGCCGATCGATTTACAACCTAAGTTGTTGCGCGCTCTGCAGGAGCAGGCCTTTGAGCCGGTCGGTGGGACCACTGAGCGGGTCGATGTGCGGGTCGTCGCTGCGACCAATCGTGACCTCGAGGCGGCTATGCTGAACGGAGAATTCCGCGAAGATCTCTATTATCGACTGGCGGTCGTGCCGATAGAACTACCGCCGCTGCGCGAACGGAGAGATGATATCCCGTTGCTGCTCGATTTTTTTCTGCAGAAACATCATGCCGATGTCGGGGTTTGCTTTTCCCCGGCAGTGTTGGCACATCTGCAAAGCTACGCTTGGCCGGGCAATGTCCGTGAGCTGGAGAATGTCGTCGAGCAGATGCTGATCCTGCGTCAGGATGATTGTTTGCGGATCGATGATTTGCCGGCCCGGATCAGTCGCAAGAGCACCATGAGTCACGCAGTTCTCAATCTGCCCGATGAAGGTTATTCCCTGGAGGACCTGGAACAGGAGGCGGTGACCCAGGCCTTGCAGCGTTGTAGCTGGAATAAGTCGAAAGCGGCTGAATTTTTACGGATTCCGCGCCATACCTTGCTTTATCGGTTGGAAAAATATGACATCCGTCAAAACTAACCTTCTGTTGCTCTTGATTCTGTTGATGCTGGCATCAACAGATCTCGCGGCCGAATGCGAGACCCCGATCGTCAAAGCAGGTTGCAAAGTCAGACACCTGATGGCGACATTGATCGAGCATGAGCCCTTGACTTTTCTGGTAGTGCGTGACAATCGTGGTTATCTTTTGCAGTTGCCACAGGATTAAGGACTCCCTGCATGAAAAAACTTCTTCTACTCCTGTTCCTTTGTTTCCCTCTTCCTGCTCTGGCGGGCAGTGATCGGCCACAAGTAACACCTCAGTTGGTCACGGCCGGGCGCATGGCACCCGATTTTACCCTCGAAAATATGCAGGGTGAGAACGTGACCCTGTCACAGTTTCGCGGCAAGGTTGTCATCGTCAATTTCTGGGCGACCTGGTGTCCGCCCTGTCGGCGTGAAATGCCTTCTATGGAAGTGCTACACCAGACCTTCAAAGATGATGATCTGGTTCTCCTGGCGATCAACGTAGAGAACGGGGGCCGTGGTGTGGTGAGCGGATTCCTTAAAGAGTCACCGTACAGCTTTCCGATTCTTTTAGACAGTCAGGCCGAGGTGCAAAAACTCTATGGAGTTTTTCAGTTTCCTGAATCTTTTATCGTCGATCGAAACGGCCTGGTGGTGAAGAAGGTTATCGGCGCCGTTCCTTGGATGGGTGGCGACATCTACAACCTGCTCCATTTTATGCTGAAAGGCTGACAAGCTATGCAGGCTGCTGCCGATATCACCCTTTGGGTGGCTTTTTACGCCGGGATTCTCTCCTTTTTCTCGCCCTGTGTCCTGCCGCTTATCCCGAGTTATCTGACTTATATCTCCGGACTCTCCTTCGGTGAAATCAGTGATGCCCATGCCGGGGCCAAGGTTCGAATGACAATTCTGGCTCATTCGTTGGTATTTATTCTCGGCTTTTCGTTGGTCTTTATTTCGTTGGGCGCGCTGGCCGGTCTGGCTTCGTCTAGTTTTCAACTGTATATGCGTGAGGGGTTGGGTTGGTTGCAGAAGATCGGCGGAGTGCTCATTTTTCTGTTCGGTATCCATTTAAGCGGTCTGTTTCACGTCGTAGTGTTGCTCGGTGAGCATCGCTTTCACTTGCGGGCCAAACCCTCTGGGTTTGTCGGTACGTTGATCGTCGGTATCGCCTTTGCGGCCGGTTGGACCCCCTGTATCGGACCGATATTGGGGGCCATTTTAGCCATTGCGGCCAGCAGTTCAGGTGGTGCAGGGCGGGGTGTTTTGTTGCTGGCGGTCTATTCTGCCGGATTGGGTGTGCCGTTTCTGATTGCCGGTGGTCTGTTCAACTGGTTTCTCAATTTCTTCGATCGTTTCAAAAAGCATATCCGTTTGGTCGAAATTTTTACCGGTCTGTTGCTGATGGTCGTCGGCGGACTGCTTTTCTTTGACCTGTTCGGTCGTATGAGTGGCTTTCTTTACCGTTACCTTCCCGCCTCTTTTGGTTGAAAATTCCAAACTGTTCTATTGATGGCTGACGGATCAGCCCTTGACAATGAGTCTTTCGGGTTGTATTTTGAAATCCGTTTTCATTTTCTTGTTCTTTTGCAGGGGTTCCAGTTATGAAAAATCAAGAGGAGTTGTTCCTCGACTTTCTAGCGCGCAAACGATTGAAAAATACCAGTCAGCGCATGATCATTCTCAAGTCGTTTTTACGACAGAGTTTACATCTGTCGACCGAAGATTTTTATCTGCAATTACGTAAAAAACATCCTGCCATCGGCTATGCAACGGTTCATCGAACCCTGAAGCTCTTTGCCGAGTGCGGGATCGCTGCCGAACGGAATTTTGGCGATGGCCAGACGCGATTTGAGGTGAATTACGATAATGAGCACCATGATCATCTGGTCTGTACCGGCTGCGGTAAAATTATCGAATTTGAAAACCGGCAGATAGAACAGCTACAGCTCGATGTCGCTCGCACGCACAATTTTTTCATCAAAGATCATCGTCTCGAACTCTACGGCTTATGCGCCGCGTGTCACGCGAGTGAAGCTTCATCACTCTCTTAGGGAAAAACCGGAATATTATGTCTGAAGAATTACCACCGCCCAGAATCGTTCTGGTCGGAAATCCGAACGTCGGCAAAAGCGTTCTGTTCAATGTTTTAACCGGGTCCTACACCACCGTTTCCAATTATCCGGGGACTTCGGTTGAAATCTCAAAAGGCCGCTGCCGGATCGACGGACGCAACTACGAGGTGCTCGATACCCCGGGCATGTACTCGCTGATGCCAATCACCGACGAGGAGCGGGTGGCGCGGCAGATTTTACTGCAAGGGCAACCGGATGTGCTGTTGCATGTGGTTGATGCGCGCAATATTGAGCGCATGTTGCCCATGACATTACAGATGATCGAGGCCGGACTACCCTTAATCCTGGTGGTGAATATTCTTGATGAGGCAGAGCGTATCGGTATGAAATTCGATCTGCCACGCCTGCAGCAGAACCTTGGGATACCGGTGGTTGGCACTGTCATCAAACGGCGTCAGGGTTTGGAGGAGTTACATCAGGCGATTGCCGCCTACCAAGGGCCAACAACCGCAGTCGGCCCCTATGCCTCGGATCTCGAAGCCGATATTGAGCGGCTTTCGGGCTTACTAACAGCGGATTACTCCCTGGGCACGCGTTCCACCGCGATCCTGATGATGCAGAAGGATGTCGAGGTCGAAGAGTTGGTCCGCGCCGAAGAGGGTGAGGGCTTCGCACAGATTGCCCCGGTGCTTCATGCCATTAAGTTTGCGCGGCGTGCCGACCTTAATCTGCAGATCAGTCTTGAGCGTAAACGTCTGACCCGTGAAATGCTCACTGGGGTTTTGCAACAGGATGAGAATGAGCGTCCCATGTTTGCGGAGCATTTATCGCGCTGGGCGATGAACCCGATCAGTGGCGTTCCTTTGTTGCTGTTGGTGCTCTATTTTGGCCTCTATCAATTTGTTGGTAATTTCGGGGCCGGAACCCTGGTCGATTTTCTGGAGGGGAGCCTGTTCGGTAAATATATCAACCCGGCGGTGGTTGGGTTTTTCAATGATTTGACCGATATCTATTGGTTGCGTGAGCTGCTGGTGGGTGAATATGGCCTTTGGACGCTGGGGTTCCGCTATGCCATTGCCCTGATTCTGCCGATTGTCGGCACCTTTTTTCTGGTTTTTTCCGTGCTGGAAGATACCGGATATTTCCCGCGTCTTGCGATGCTGGTCGACCGACTGTTCAAGAAGATCGGCCTCTCCGGTCGCGCGGTGATTCCCATGGTGCTCGGTTTCGGCTGCGATACCATGGCAACCATGGTGACACGCACCCTAGAATCCCGACGCGAAAGGGTGATCGCTACAATTTTACTGGCGCTGGCGATTCCTTGTAGCGCCCAACTGGGGGTGATTCTTGGGCTACTGTCAACCGTGCCTGGGGCCTTAAGTGTCTGGTTGTTATCGATTTTGGGGATTTTTCTTTTCATCGGTTATCTCTCCGCCAAGGTGATGCCGGGAGAAAATCCGGTTTTCTATATGGAGATTCCGCCAATGCGTCTGCCGCAGTTGCGCAACGTGCTGGTGAAGACCCTGACCCGGATGCAATCCTATTTTCTTGAGATATTGCCGCTCTTTTTGATTGCTTCGGTCATTTTGTGGGCGGGTAAAATGTCTGGTGTTCTTGATCTGGTGGTCAAGGCCTTTACGCCGGTCGTCACGAGCATTGGCCTGCCTTCGGAAGCGACCGCGGCTTTTATCTTCGGGTTTTTTAGGCGCGATTTCGGGGCCGCCGGACTCTATGATTTGCAGACTGCCGGTTTGCTTTCGCCGGTGCAGTTAACCGTAGCGGCTGTAACCCTGACCCTGTTTGTACCCTGTATTGCCCAGTTCATGATGATGAAAAAGGAACGTGGTTTAAAGGTGGCTGCGGCCATTTTCGTATTTGTCTCGGTGCAGGCTTTTGCGACCGGTTGGGCGTTGAACCAGTTGTTGTTGGTGACCGGGGTTTTGTCATGATCTGCGGTTATTGCAGCAAGGAGATCCCCGATAAAGTCGGCCTCAACTCCTGTGGTGGTTGCGGAAGTCATTGTCGCAAGATACATTGTCCCTACTGTGGTTATGCGAACCCTGCCCCGGGAAAGTTTCTCGGACGTTTGTTGCAACCGAAATCGAAAAAGGAAGAATCCTGATGGAAAAGCTCTCTCCCCATGCCGAAGAGATTCTGGAATCTTTGTGGATCGCCACAGTTGAAGAGAAGGCGGTTGGTTGCCTGTTGAGTGACCTGGATCTGGGCCCGGAGGATGAAGCCCTTAACGAACTTGTGCGCCGCGCTTTTGTTGAGAAACGTGGCGATCGACTCTACCTGCGCAAAGAGGGTCGTCCCGAGGCTGAAATGACCGTGCGACGCCATCGTCTGGCCGAACGTCTGATGATGGATATCCTCGATATTCAGGGTGAAAAGGGCAATGATCAAGCCTGTGAATTTGAGCACCTACTGCATGAGGGGGTCGATACCAAAATCTGCACCCTGCTCAATCATCCGACCACCTGTCCACACGGTAAGCCGATTCCTTCGGGAACTTGTTGTGAAGAGGCGCGCAAGAAGGGCGAGGTTGGTGTCGTCCCCCTGACCGAGCTTAAAGCCGGTCAAAAGGGTGAGATTGCCTATCTGTCGATCGGCGATGGTCTGAAAATGCAGAAATTGATGAGCATGGGTGTATTACCCGGCAACCGCTTAGAGCTGGTCCAGCGTTTTCCGAGTTACGTCTTTAAGGTCGGCAACAGCCAGTTTGCCGTCGATGATGTGCTGGCACGTGAAATTCACATTCGCAACGAAGGTTGAAATTTGGTAGGAGCGATGATTCCGTTTTTGGGAGCTTGTGTTCCTGTGGGTGTCGATTTCCGCAAGTCGAAGAGCCTGTTGACCCTCGTGAGTATCGAACGGGAACTTTCCGATGCTCTCGGAATCAAAGTTGACCTGCTCACCGAAGCAGCCATCAGTCCTCACCTGATTGATCGGATCAAAGCTGAACTCAAGGTTATCTACCAATGACAAAGAGAGACGATACCGTCTACTTGTGAAGCGACAAAAAACCTTTCACAAAACGTGCGGAATATGGCACCGGAGGTTCCTTGGAAAGATATGGCCGGCATGCGTGATAAATTGATACATCAGTATTTCGGTGTCGATATTGAGGCTGTATGGGCGACAGCACGACTGGATCTGCCAGAGGTAAAGAAAGCCGTTGAGAATCTTTTGATCAAGATAGAATTTTAGGGCTGGACTGGGCGATTAAGGGGCGATGATGAAAATCCTGAGTTCTGCAGACAGCCAGCGGTGAGTCTGTCGGTACCGCGCGGGGGACGATTGGCGGCAGTGCAGGGTTATTGGTTGCCAGATTTGAGAAAGTTATGAACTTATGAGCGTCCCACATATGCATATTTTGACCATCCGTTTGATGTGATGGCCGATAATAACACGGCTTTTCAGGCCCGAATTTTTGCCCGGAGGTTCCCATGTGGATCAATTGCCTTACGCAGGCAAGCCCGGCTCGACGGGCAGAGCTTTTCTAATGTCCAGGCGCAAGAGAGGGCCGATAGCGGGGCGCTGCGAAAGGGTTCTGGTGTCGGTACCGATTTGCTGTTTTTTAAGAAAAAGGCTGTCAAGAACTTTTTTGCTGAATAGTTACGAAAAATCAATACATGTGCCCCTGCGGGCCAGTGGCGGGGTCCACTACGGTCATGGCGTCCAGCCCTTCCCTGCGTAGACTCGGGCCTGTAAAGTAGTTTGTGTAAATGGCTCTTGATTTCGGTTGTCAGTCAGCCGGAATTCTATCTTCAAATAAAATAGTAAATCGGTTGGGGGCGGCCCGCCAATCTCTGATCGGCATGGTCCACTTCTTTGCGATATTGTTCAGCGCCAGATAGAGCAGTTTAAACATGGCTGCATCGTTGG
>JAKIUS010000079.1 GCA_021647445.1 Geopsychrobacter sp.
TCAGCTGGGTCTCCAGCACCCCGACCATTGCCACGATCAGCAATACGACAGGCTCTCAAGGTCTGATATCGACTCTGAGTGACGGTTCCTCCACCATTTCAGCCAGCCTGGATGGGGTTCCTGCCGATACTCTACTGAAGGTGACTGGTGGAAATCTGTCAACCATCAAGATCCTCCCGGCGGAGAATACCTACATCCATATCACCCCGGTCATTCCGCTTCAGCTGAGCGCCGAAGGCAGCTTTACCAATAATACTTCGCGAGATATCTCCAGCGAGGTGACCTGGTCTTCTAGCGATCTGAATGTAGCGACCATCGATCCTCAAGGGGTTGTTATGACGGTTGGCGCAGGATCAACCGAAATTCAGGCGACCAACGGGACAGTCACCGGGACGAAGAGTCTGACCGTTACCGCAGCCACTTTCACGCCGGGAACCTTGACGATTGCTCCGGCAACCGCTGATTCGCCGACAATCGCCAGCGACACGAGCCTGCAATTTACCGCCAGCGGAGAATTCAGCGATATTTCGACACGGGACCTGACCTCGGCAGTCAGCTGGAGTTCTTCGGATGACACGATCGCAAAAGTCAGCGATGCGGCTCCCGACAAGGGTGTTGCAAACGGGGTGACCGCCGGGACATCCACCATAACCGCTGACTTCAATGGGAAAACAGCCTCTTCAGATCTGGTAGTGAAAGCCCTCACCCTTCAATCTATCGCCATCGATAACCAGCCTCCCTCGATCCTTCCCGGCAAGCGTCTTCAGTTGACTGTAACGGCAACCTATACCGATGCGTCTACCCAAGATATCACCGCCGATGTCGACTGGTCATCCGCTGATACCTTCGTGGCCATCTTTCACGATCCCCTAAAAGTTAATGGCGAAATACTGGGGGTCGATAGTGGCAGCGTGGAGATTACTGCTACCTTTGGTGGAAAGACCGACCTGCTCACAGTTACTGTGCCCTGAAGCAGGTTCAGTCATGGTCAATATTTAGCCGTATAACGGAGGAAATCGTGATCCGCATAGCCCTAACCATAGCGTTTGTTTTGCCACTATTTTTGTCCACCGCCTTATTTGCACTCGAATCTGGACCCTATCTTGGGCTGAATGCTGGGGCCAATCTTATGTCTCGTGATATCGAGAACGATAGTTCCTTGGGGAGTTTCAACCTTGGCCTTGAACCGGGGAACCAAGGGAACCTGACCCTTGGGTATCGCCTTGCGCCGGGTTCAGACTATGGGAAAGGTCGGATGGAATTGGAGATCGGCTATAGGCAGAATAAGATTGATCAGATCGCTTTCTCTGATGGAGAATTCAGTGCTGACGGCGAGGTGACCGTCTGGGATCTCATGTTTAACACCTTTGCTGAATACCCCAATCAAACTAGCTGGACCCCCTATGTCGGGGCCGGTATTGGCGTGGCCATGGTTACTTTGAAAGGGGTTGAGGTTAACGGGATGCCGGTGGTTGACGATGACGATCTGGTTCTGGCCTATCAGCTTGGATTCGGGGTGGGCTGCGCTCTGACCAAAATTGTGGAGCTGGATATCGGCTACAGGTTTTTTGGCACCAGTAACCCTGGGTTGAAGGATATTGATGGAGTGAAGTTGGATAGTGAATATTATGCCCACAACCTTCAATTAGGCATCAGGGTTTTATTTTAGTACAAAAGGTCCTTCTTTGGCTTAGCCGAGGGGGGCAAAAAGTTTGAAATTTGTGGGAGTATGATTCATCCCGATATTGTGATTCTAAGTTTTTGATTTTGTCATTGCGTTAACGCCCCTTTGAGGGGCTAGCAATTGGCTAAAACCCACAGTTTGATTGAGGACTGCTTACCTGCCCTGCATTTAATCGGCGCAGAAATCAAGTTTAAATCTTGGTGTCACTTGGTAACAATAAGGGCCATATCCTCTATCGAGGGTGCGGCCCTTATTGTTTTTTCTGGTTATCTACTTTGCTCCACTTGCAAACAACCTGTCTCAGATCCCCCATTTCCAGGGCCGCATGAACCCATCCCTGGGGCTTGACTGTCGCCATCCGGGCGACGACACCCTTCCAATGGGGAACCTGAGCCCGTTCTGCTCGTTGGTGGAGCGGAGTAGATAACCAAATCGTTTTTTTGTCATAGGGGCAATATGCTTTTGCAAGCCGTTGATTGCTGTATACTCCGACGGACGGTTTTGTCATCTTCAGGCTGATCGGGTAAACTTATTGTCCTGTAAGGTTTGAAACAATTGACTGTCTCCCATTGTGCGCTAATTTAAGGAAATGTTTTGATGAATTTAGCCGAACAATTCAAGGATAATTGCGGTTTTGGTCTGTTGGCCCAGTTGGACAACCAGCCGAGCCACCAGATGCTTGAGGATGCGATCAGCGCCTTAAGCCGGATGATGCACCGTGGTGCGGTCTCTGCCGATGGCAAAACCGGCGACGGGTGCGGCCTTCTGTGTTCGATGCCGCACAAATTTATGCGCAGTGTCGCCGAGGAACAGGGGGTCTCTTTACCCAAGCAATATGCGGTGGCAACCCTCTTCTTGAGTGATGAAGAGGCGCAACTGGCGGTCTTTACCGACGCCTGTGCCGGTAATGATCTGCAGGTGTTGCTGGTTCGCGAGGTGCCGCTGAATGTTGATGCCTTGGGCGAGTATGCGCTGACGATGCTGCCCAAAATTCTGCAGGTCTTTGTGGTGCCGGGCGCGCTGACCGCGACGCGTCGATTCGACGCTCTGGTCTACTTGACGCGCAAGCAGGTTGAGCGGGAGTTGCGTGCGGATCAGGCCTTTTACATTTCGAGTTTCAGTAGCACGCTGGTCGCGTATAAGGGGTTGGTGATGCCGCACCATATCGCCCAGCTCTTCCCTGACCTTCAGCGCGCTGACTTCAGAATCTCCTTCGCCATGTTTCATCAGCGTTTCTCGACCAATACCCTGCCGCAATGGCGTCTGGCGCAGCCCTTACGCGTCATTGCGCATAATGGTGAGATCAACTCGATCCAGGGCAATCGCTTCAAGGCGCTCACCAAGTTCACCGCTGCCGAGAGCCCGATCTTTTCAAAGCAGGAGTTGCAACAGTTGCAGCCCCTGCTCGAAGACGGGGTCAGCGACAGCGCCAATCTTGACAATATGGTCGAATTTTTGCTGGCTAACGGGGTCGATTTCTTCAAGGCGATCCGCATGCTGATTCCGCCGGCGCGGCATAATGTCGCTAATATGCCCGCTAAACTGCGGGCCTTTTATGAATACAGTTCCGCCGCTTATGAGCCCTGGGACGGTCCTGCTGCGGTCAGCTTGACCGATGGCCGTTATATCGGTTGTGTCCTCGATCGTAACGGCTTGCGCCCGGCCAAATACGTGATAACCAAGGATAATCGTCTGCTGATCAGCAGCGAGTACGGCGTGCTCGATACTCCGCCTGAAATGATTCGCGAGCGTGGCCGCCTGCAGAGTGGCCAGATGATCGCCGCTGATCTGAAAAAGGGTGAAGTTTTTTACTCCCGAGATATTGATCGTTACCTGATGGATTCGCAGCCCTATAACCATTGGCTGACGGCACACACCTACTATCTGCAGGAGTTTATCGAACGTCAGTTTGAGGAGCTTGGCGATTATCGTTATGCCGATCTCGGTCGTTTGCAACGTTATCATAATGTCACCAGTGAAGTGATCGATCTGGTGGTTCGGCCGATGATGAAGAGCGGCAAAGAGCCGGTCGGCTCCATGGGCGATGACTGTCCCCTGGCGGCGTTTTCCGAAAAACACCGCAACTTCAGTGATTTCTTTAAACAGAAATTTGCCCAGGTCACCAACCCGCCCATCGACCCCTTGCGCGAAAAAGCGGTGATGTCAACGACCATCGGCTTCGGCGGGATCGGTAATCCCCTGATCGAAACCAAGGAACGCGCCAAGCGTTTGAAAAGTATCTCGCCGATTCTCTCCGACGATATTTTTCAGGCACTGCTCTCTTTCGGTGATCCGGAGAAACCGCGCTTTGAGGCCTGTTATCGTCACGAAAGTTTCACCACCGGCTTTAGCGATAATCTGCAGGAGGCCCTGGAATCCCTTGGGAAGCGGGTGGTCACGGCGGTGCGTGAGCAGGGGGTGCGGGTGGTGATCTTCGACGATCGCTGTTTGAGTGAAGAGCAAAAAATAATCCCGATGGCGCTGGCGATTGGCTTTATCAATCAGACCCTGCTCAAGGCGCGACTGCGCCAGGATGTGACCATTGTCGCCTGCACCGCCGAGGTGCTTGAACCCCATGCGGCCAGCGTGCTGATCGGTTATGGAACCCTGGCGATCTATCCCTGGTTGTTCTATGCGACGGGCCTTCAGTTGTGTGAAAAACAGCATTCAAGCCCAAAAGAGATCCGCCAGGCATTGAAAAACCTCTATGATTCCCTGACCAAGGGGATTCTTAAGATCATGTCGAAGATGGGGATCAGTACCGTTTCAAGTTATCGCAATGCCGCTCTGTTCGATGTTCTTGGCCTCAGTCAGGAGTTGGTCGATCAGTGTTTCGCCGGGTCTGCGGCGCTACTGCCGGGGCTTGATTATGCAGATATCGAAGAACGGGTGACTAAGGTTCACCGCAAGGTCTTCATGGAGACCTATATGCAACCGATCTATCCCCTTGAGATCGGTGGTTTCTATCGTGATAATCCCGGTTTTGAATATCATGATTTCAATGCGCGGGTGGTGACGCAACTGCACCGTTTTGCCGAGACGCGTAAGCGCGCGGAGTATCTTGAATTTCGTAACTTGATTGAAGGCCGGGGGATCAAGTTCATTCGTGATGCCCTGGAGTTCAAGAGTCCGCAGTCTCCGATTGCATTGGAGCAGGTAGAGTCGGTCGCCGAGATTACACGCCGTTTTGACTCGGCGGCGATGTCCTTAGGGGCGCTCTCTCCCGAAGCGCACCAGGCGTTAGCCGAAGCGATGAACAGCCTTGGCGGTTCGTCCAACTGTGGCGAGGGGGGGGAAGATGAGGCACGCTTCAAGACCCCACGCAACAGTAAGATCAAGCAGATCGCCTCGGGGCGTTTCGGTGTAACACCGGGTTACCTGCGTAGCGCTGAAGAGATTCAGATCAAATTGGCGCAGGGTGCAAAGCCGGGCGAAGGAGGGCAACTGCCGGGCGAAAAGGTCTCCGATCTGATCGCAACCCTGCGGTTCACCATCCCCGGAGTGACCCTGATTTCACCGCCGCCCCATCACGACATCTATTCGATTGAAGACCTGGCTCAACTGATCTTCGATCTGAAACAGATCAACCCGGGCGCTATCATCAGCGTCAAATTGGTTTCGACCGAGGGGGTTGGTACTATTGCGGCAGGGGTCGCTAAGGCTTATGCCGACAAAATTGTGATTTCAGGCGGTGATGGTGGCACCGGTGCGGCTCCATTCAGTTCGATCAAATCGGCGGGAAATCCCTGGGAACTTGGCTTAAGTGAAGCGCATTTGAGTCTAAAGGCCAACAAGCTGCGCGAACTGGTGAGGTTGCAGACCGATGGCGGCTTGAAGATCGGTCGCGATGTGGTCAAGGCGGCGTTGTTGGGGGCCGAGAGTTTCGGTTTCGGTACTCCGCTGCTTGTCATCTTAGGCTGCAAAATTCTGCGTGTTTGCCATTTGAACCGCTGTACCGTCGGGGTGGCGACCCAGGATGAAAACCTGCGTAAGCATTATGTCGGAACGGTTGAGAAGCTGGTCAGTTATCTGCAGAATGTCGCTGAAGATGTGCGTGAAATTCTGGCTGAACTCGGGTTTAAGAGTCTTGATGAGATTATCGGGCGTAGTGATCTGTTGCAGGTGCTCGATCAGCCGCAACTGGCTAAGTTCGATTTTTCGCGCATCCTGATGCAGGTCGAGGGGCAGAACCGCTATCAGAGGCCGAACCTCCCCTTTGATGACAATGCCTTTGAAAAGGAGGTTCTCGCCGAGGTCTATCCGGTGATCAAGAACCCGCAGGAGGAGATCGTTGTTGAGCGGGAGATAAAAAATATCAATCGCAGCTTCGGCACCCTGATCAGTGGTGAGGTTGCGCGTTATTACGGCGATAAGGGGCTGCCACAGGATGCACTTACGCTTAAATTGAGTGGGGTCGCCGGGCAGTCGCTGGGTGCCTTCTTGAGCAACGGCATGAACCTGTTGCTGACCGGGGTCGGTAACGATTATGTTGGCAAGGGGATGCACGGCGGTCGCATCATGATTACGCCGCATATTTATCAAGAGGATGCTTCGGCGGTGGGGAACACCTGCCTCTATGGCGCGACCGGTGGCAAGCTGTTTGTCGCCGGAACTGCCGGTGAACGTTTTGCGGTGCGTAATTCAGGAGCCCTGGCGGTGGTTGAAGGGACCGGTGACCATGCCTGTGAATATATGACCGGCGGTACGGTGGTGGTGTTGGGCGAGACCGGCATCAATTTCGGTGCGGGCATGACCGGCGGTGCGGCCTTTGTTTATGATCGGCAGAAAATTTTTATCGATCGTCTTAATCAGGAACTGGTCGCGGCGCGGCGTATTGATGTCGATGATGACAATGAGGGTAAGCTTTATCTAAAGAAGATTCTGGTCAGTTATCACAACCGCACCCGTAGCCCCAAGGCCAAACGGATTCTGGCTAATTTTCGTGAGGAGTTGGCCTATTTCTGGATGGTTACCCCCAAGGATATGCGCGCACCGCTGAATCCCAAAGAGGGGGATTAAAGAATGCCGCGAATGAGAATCAGCGCCGAGCTGTTGGAGATATATGATGCAGAACTTTACTGAAACCCAGCGTGAAACCCCGGAAAAAGCGGAAGTTTCCGATCGCCTGAAGAACTTTGAAGAGGTTTATCGTTTTTTCGACAACAAGCAGGTCCGGCGACAGGCCGAGCGTTGCGTGCAGTGCGGTGATCCGTTTTGCACCAGTATCGGATGTCCTCTGCAGAACCATATTCCGCAATGGCTCGAAGCGGTTGCGGCGCGTGATCTGGAGCGGGCCTTTCAGCTCTCGAACGAGAGTTCGCCCTTTCCCGAAATATTGGGCCGGGTCTGCCCTCAGAGTCATCTGTGTGAAGGGGCTTGTACCTTGGATGATGGATACGGCGCGATCTCCATTGGGGCGATCGAAGCGTCGATCACCGATCTGGCGTTTGCCGCCGACATGGAGCTTGGCTTTCCGGGGATTACACGCAATGAACGGGTCGCTGTGGTCGGTTCGGGCCCAGCTGGGATCTCCTGCGCACATTTTCTGCTGCGCGCCGGGATCGGGGTAGATATGTATGAACGGGC
>JAKIUS010000080.1 GCA_021647445.1 Geopsychrobacter sp.
TCCTGTCGGATCAGCCCGCCTCTGGCGGGATTCCGCTGTATCTGTTTGATTATACGCGTGTCTTGCAACGTGGTAACGATGGCGTCTTTATTGCCCCTCAGGATGCGCGGACGACTATTGATCCTAATCCTGAAATGTTGCAGGGGTATCTAGAAGGCTCCAATGTCAATGTCATGCAGGAGATGGCTCGTATGGTCTCCAATACACGCGCGTTTGAGTCCTCACAAAAGGCGCTCACTGCTTACGGTAAGATCGGTAGGCAAGTGGCAGAGCTGGGGAGAATTCAGTAGCTTGTTAAAAAAGGACCTCACAAAAGGAGAAAATATATGATCAGGGCACTCTGGACAGCCGCAACCGGCATGGAAGCTCAGCAGTTAAACATGGATGTTATCGCCAACAATCTGGCCAACGTCAACAGCACGGGTTTTAAGAAGAGTCGCGCTGATTTTCAGGACATTCTTTATCAAACCGAAAAGATGACTGGGGCGTCGAGCAGTGGGACAGAGGTGCCGACGGGTATTCAGGTCGGTCTCGGCTCCAGAGTTGCTGCAGTACAAAAGGTTTTTGAAGTCGGTGATTTTCGTCAAACAGGAAATGATCTGGATCTGGCGATTGAGGGGATCGGATTTTTCGGCGTCACCATGCCGGAGGGCACGGAAGGCTACACCCGTGCCGGAGCCTTTAATCAAGACAGTACCGGGCGGTTGGTCACGTCTGATGGTTATCCGCTCTTTCCAGAGATTGTTATTCCCTCGGATGCTACTAAAGTTTCGATCAGCCAGGACGGGACGGTCGAAGTGTTACAACCGGGCAGTACCTCCTTATCCTCCATCGGCAATATCGATCTGGTGAGATTCTCTAATCCGACCGGGTTAAGTGCGTTGGGGCATAATATCTACGCAGAGACAATCACCAGTGGTACTCCCGTGACCGGAACGCCTGGTATTGATGGATATGGTGCTCTCTCTCAAGGGTTTCTCGAGGGTTCTAACGTTAACGTTATGGAAGAGATGGTTAACATGATTGCTGGGCAACGCGCCTATGAGGTGAACTCCAAAGCGATTAGTACCGCCGATGAAATGCTGCAAATGATCAACCAGTTGGTCCGTTAAGGCTTATTGAGATGAAAGCTATCGGTCTCTGTTTTTTGCTTCTTTTAGTTACTCTTCCCGCAGTCGCGATCAGTCTGCCGCTGAAGGGGAATGCTGAAGTTGAGAGTTCACAGGTGGTGCTGAGTGACCTACTGTCTGTTGCCGATGCCTCACGCCTCGCCAAAATATCAGGTCAGATTACGTTATTTAAGGCTCCTGCTGTGGGGATGAAGCGTAAGGTCAGTCGGCAGACCATTCGGCGACTGGTCGGGCGGCAGATCAAGTCAGATCAGTTGCAATTGAGTGGTGCCGACAGTGTCACAATCATTCGCAAGGGGGAGTGGATCGAGCCGGTTGAAGTCGAGAAGGTGCTTAATGATTATCTGTCTTCGGCTGAGAGCGCTTTGGGCGATGGGTTTCAGCTGAGTTTTAAAAAAATCCATTTACCTCCACGTTTTATGGTGCCGGTCGGGAAGATTGAATATCAGGTTATTCCAGCCGAACCCAAGGTCATAGGCAGCCGCCGCATGACCTTGATAACGCGCGTCGATGGTCAGGTTGTTTCCAACCGAAGTTTGCTGGTTGTCTTGAAGGCGACGGCACAAATCGTTGTGGCGGTAGAAAATTTACAGCGTGGCGATTTAATCTCTTCTTCATCAATCGAATTGCAAGCTCAGGATGTCTCCGATTTGGAAAAACCCTTTTTCACCATCGGTCAACTTCTCGGTAAACAGCTTAAACAATCGGTGCGGCGTGGACAGCCGCTTGTTCGACGTCAAGTCGATTTTCCGCCCTTGATCAAACGTGGCGCGCAGGTCACGATTCAGGCTAAAAGCAAGGGTTTGATATTGAAGGCTAGCGGCGAAGCTCGGCAGGACGGCGAGCTGGGCGAAACGATTCGGGTACGGAATAACGGCAGTCAAAAGGACATTTTGTGCCGCGTTGAGGCTTCCGGCCTTGTCAGTGTGGAGTTTTAAACATGAAACCAACGACTCTTTTGGGGGTGATGGTTCTTTTGCTATTGGCGGGATGTGCCCGGCCGGTGGAGAAGATAAACATAGATGAAGTTGAGCCCCTGGAACAACCCAACTTGATGCCAGCTCAACAGCATACCCCCGGCTCGCTCTGGTCCGAATCCCTAACGGCTTTGGTCGCCGATCGCAAGGCACGAACCGTCGGCGATATTGTTACCGTCGCGATTTATGAAAAAGCGAGTGCGAGTAAAGAAGCCAGCACTGAAACAGGCCGTGACAGCAAAATCTCAGCTGATATTGTCGCACTGCTCGGGCTTGAAAAGAAACTGCCCAACGCCTTTAATCTCGGGATGGACCCGGCAAAGCTGATTCAAGCGTCGGCCTCAAATAGTTTCTCCGGGTCAGGCAAGACCTCACGCGCTGAAGATCTAGTGGCATCTTTATCGACTCAAATCATTAAAATCTATCCCAATGGGAATTTACGAATCTCGGGGAACAAGACTATAACGGTTAATAACGAGATGCAGATTGTAAAACTGACCGGCATCGTACGCGAGACGGATATCTCGCCAAACAATGTGATCAATTCGAAGAATATTTTAAATGCGCGGATCTATTACAGTGGCCAAGGAGTGCTCAGCGACAAGCAAAAGCCTGGTTGGCTCCTGCGTTCTTTGGATGCGGTCTGGCCTTTTTAGTTTGGATCGAAAAGGGAAAAATGATGCGTAGAGCAATTATAATACTTATATTCCTGTTGCTGTTACCCGCAATTGCCGGTGCCGTGCGGGTCAAGGACCTTGTTGATATCGAAGGCGTGCGGGTAAATCAACTGGTCGGTTATGGTCTTGTTGTTGGTTTGAATGGAACAGGGGATAGCAAATCGACCATTTTTACGATTCAGTCATTGCTTAACATGATAGAACGGATGGGCCTGACCGTTGAGCCCGGTAAGGTGAAGGTCGATAATGTCGCCGCCGTTATGGTGACGGCAGAACTGCCTGCCTTTGCACGCCCCGGAGGGCGCATCGATGTGGCGGTGGCCTCGGTTGGTGATGCCGAAGATCTAGCGGGCGGCACCCTGATGATGACTCCACTGAAGGGAGCCGATGGCAAATATTACGCCGTTGCTCAGGGGCCATTAGTGGTCGGCTCTCTGGCCTTTGGGGGCAAGGCAGCCAAGGTGCAGAAGAATCATCCGACCAGTGGACGGATTCCAGGCGGAGCGATTGTTGAGCGTGAAGTTTTCAATGATTTTGAACATCTGACCAAATTAAATTACCGGTTAAAAGAAGCCGACTTCACGACAGTCACACGTATGACCCAGGTGATTAACGATTATTTTGGAGAACCTATCGCCCGGGCTCTTGATTCGGTCGCCATCGAGGTCAAACGTCCGGCGGCCTACGAAGGACGCATGGCCGATCTGGTCGCTGAAATTGAAATTCTTGATGTCATCCCCGATAGTATCGCGCGGATCGTTGTCAACGAAAAGACCGGTACCATTGTTGTGGGTAATGAGGTGCGGATCTCGACGGTTGCGGTTTCGCATGGGAACCTGAGCCTTGTTATCGGCGAGTCTGCCGTTGTTTCCCAACCCAATCCCTTAGGAGGGGGCCAAACGGTTGTGGTGCCTCAGACGACAATCGAGGTCAAAGAGGACAAGGGGAATCTGGTGGTCATGAATATGGGGGTTAGCATAGGAGATGTTGCCAGTGCCCTAAACGCCATCGGTGCCAGTCCGCGCGATTTAATCGCAATCTTTGAGGCGATAAAGGCCTCGGGCGCTCTGCATGCAGAACTGGTGGTGCTTTAGAAACCTGTCGAACTATCCATGAACTGGCTGCAAATTCGGAGGTTTGGTCCATTTTTCAGCCCATTTTTGGCCCATAGCTATGGCTATGAGCCTGCAAACGAGCCAAAAACTGTTCTCAAACCTCCGAATTTTCGCTTCAGTCCGTATAGACCGAAAGGCTCCTAAATGAAGATTGATGCTCAGGCCGGTTTGTTGATGTCACAGGCGTTGCAGAAGAACCTTTCGTCTATAGACAAAGATTCGCAAAAAACCGCTCAGGTCGCCCAGGATTTCGAAGCGATTTTCGTCCAGCAGATTTTTAAAGGGATGCGGCAGACCCTGCCCGATGGTGGTCTCTTGCCTAAAGGGCAGGCCGAAGAGATTTTCAACGATATGCAGGATATGGAAGCGGCAAAGCAACTCACGGCCCATGGCGGCATCGGTCTTGCCGAAATGATGGTAGAGCAGATGCAGAAGACGAAATAGAAATAACGTAATTATTTAAGTATGATGGGTTGTGAATCCATCTCGAAAGAGGCTGAAATTACGAAATAACAAACCTATCAGCGGACTGCGGAGTCGGTCCGATAACAACGCCAGGAGGGCGAAATGCTGGTATTGACGCGTAAGGCCGGTGAAGGGATCGTCATCGGGGACGATATTAGAATTACGGTTATCGAATTGAAGGGCGGCGGAGTGCGGATCGGCATCGACGCGCCAAGGACCACCAAGGTTCATCGTCTCGAAATTTATGAACGAATTATTGAGGAGAACCAGGAGGCGACCCAGTGGGACATTGCCGATCTGGATATTCTGAGTCAGAGTTTTAGCCAGGAGAAAAAACTATGAAGAAGGTTATGTCCCGTTTTGGTGAAATTGAATACGATCCGCAGAAGATCGTGCATTTTCCTGAAGGGTTAATCGGTTTTGAAAACCTGCGTGATTTTGTCGTTATCCCCGGTGCGGGGGAGAATGTGCTGTTCTGGATTCAGAGTATTGAGGATCCGCAGGTTGCTTTTGTTTTGACCGATCCGACCAATTTTTTTCTCGATTATCGGGTCATACCCGACGAGAGAGAAAGTGCCAAATTGAATGTCAGCACCCAGGAAGAATGCTTGAACCTGTCGGTGGTAACGGTTCATAGTGACAAAACAATTACCCTTAACTTGCAGGCTCCGATCCTCTATGCTCCAGGCAAAAACCGTGGTTTACAGGTCATCCTGGAGAAGAGCACATACGCAACCCGGACCCCACTGCCGTCGGTGCCCGCTGCCAACGCCTGAGTTTTTTTGTTGTGTTTGAAAGGCCTCTCATCCATGTCGCTTAGGAAGAGGGGCCTTTTTTATTATACGGATCGAGCTTAACGGGCCAGTGCTGCGGACCTAATATTGAAACGGAAGACCGAGAACGCATCATTCTTATCAATAATGGCAATGATGATTTCAGCATCGCCTGTGCTGTATCTGGCCTGTACCCTGTAGCTGACAACGACCTGGTTATTGTCAGAAAAAACTTCTTCAAATTTCGGTTCTCCAAGTTTCTGAAGTTCACCAACCTTTGAGAGCGATTTAAGCGCAGCCGCAAATTTTTGGTCTGAAGTTTTCTTCATGAATTCAGCAGACATATAGGTACGTGCCACCGTCGGATCCCATTTGGAGAGTTCAGGAATGACCTCGCGCAAAAATGGAACCACCGTCGTGGCGTACTGGGCTTCTTTTTTGTCCGAATAGTAACGAAAGCTGAGGATAATGGTTATGGCGACCGTGATAAGGACGCAGATCATGATGAAAATCTTTTTTTTCATGGAACCCTCTTGATGTCCGGGATTGATGGTTAAATTTTGCAGGCAGAAGGTACCACGGAACCGCTTGCGATTGCGACTTGGAAAGTTTTTGATGCTTATGGCGGTGACCATCAAGAGTTATTTTTCGGAATTCGGGAGGAAAAAAGCTAAAGGTTTTCATTTATTATGTCGATAACCACCATAAGGACCGGCCGCTTGATGATTGCATGAAGCGATCAAGGTCAGGTCTTTCCAGGGATGGAGGCTGAAAATGGTGGATAAAATACTTCCGACAAAGTCGGTTCTGATGGCCAAGGAACAATCGCGTGACCTCTATCGCAAGCTGAAAAAAGATGCCGAAGAGCAGCTCTCTCAAAATGAGGATCGGGTGTCGTTGACCAAAGATAGAGAGGTCGCGACCTACGGCAGATTGGCCGGGGTTGAAGTTGGTTCTCCTTATCAGTTGCTGCAGCAGTTGGTGATCAAGACGCTCAATGACCAGGGTGTTTCCAGTCTGGTCAGCACCGGCGAGGGCGAGATAAATCTTGGAACCTTGACCCCTGATGCGGCTCAGGAGTTGGTCAGTGAAGATGGCTATTTCGGGGTTGATAAAACATCACAAAGAATCGTTGATTTTGCGATTAACGCATTTGGAAATGATCCTGCTAAGTTGACGCAAATGAAAGATGCCATAGAAAAAGGTTTTAAGCAGGCGGCAGGTGCTTTTAACGGCCAGTTGCCGGATATTTCGCACCAAACCTACGCGGCAGTTATGGACAAGCTCGATGCTTTTGCCCGTGCTGGTGAGAAAGAAGGAGAGGACCATGGTTAATAGTATCGGTGGTGGCAAGGGCTTCGGACCCCTCGACGGAATCAGGAAGCAACCGAAAGCTGAAGCAAAAAAAGCGGCCAGCAAGGCTCCTTCAACGGATCGCGTCAATTTCTCAAGCGTCCTGCAGAATGCCAGCCAGACGCAGGAAGTTGCGTCCAGCCAGACTTCGGCGCGTGCTGAAAAGCTGCAAACCTTAAAGGGACAGATTGCCTCCGGTCAGTATCGTCCTGATCTGGAAAGGGTCGCGGAACGTATGATGAAATTTATCCTCGAGGATAGTTGATATGGTTAATTCTGAACCAAAAGCCAGCTTCGAGAAGCTTCATCAACTGTTGTTAGAAGAACGTCAGGCGGCGATCTCTTTAGATATGGAGCGTCTGCAGCGAACGACCCAGGCGAAACAGGCACTGCTTGAAGTTCTTGGTGCCTTACCGCCTGAGACCTCAGGGTTCGAGGGGCTACTTAAGCAGATCGATGATGAAAATCGGCGTAACGCCTATTTGATTTTAACCAGCCTCTCCTGGGTGCGCGAGACCATGTGTTTTTTTGGACAATCGACAACCGCCCAGGCTTATGGTGGCGTCGGTCAGTCTGTGAAGTCGCGACAAGAGGGCCATCTCCTCACGGGGAAGGTGTGATATGGGCGGGTTAAGTTCAGCGCTCAATGCGGGTAAAACCTCATTGCTGACCAATCAGAAAGCTATTGAGATTACCGGTCTCAACGTTGCGAATGTCAACACACCCGGCTATTCGCGGCAGACACCCAATCTCACTCCCTATCCAACATTGA
>JAKIUS010000081.1 GCA_021647445.1 Geopsychrobacter sp.
TCACAAAGGTAGAAGTTAATATTGGGACACGAAAAGAGTTACCCCCGGTGCGTATTGAGCCACGAAGGCTGGTTCAAGTTCTGGTCAATCTTCTTCTAAATGTACGCGATGCCTTTCTGCCTGATTCAAAAACAATAAACATCTCCGGCGGTGAAGATTCTGACACGATCTGGCTGAGCATCAAAGATACAGGCCATGGTATCTCCCTGCAGGCTCAACAACGAATTTTCGATCCTTTTTTCACCACGAAACAACCGGGTCAAGGCAGGGGCCTCGGCTTATCAGTTTGCCAAAAAGTGATGGAAGAAGCCAACGGACAAATACTGATCAGCCAAGAGGAAACGACGGGATCCACCTTCCGCCTGATATTTCCACGGGATGAGGACTCTGAAATATGACCCAGAACAAACAAATCCTTGTGATTGATGATGATGCCGGAATGCGGGATATGTGCCGACTGGTTCTGGAACGGGCGGAATATCAAGTTTCAGAGGCCGGGCTGGCCAAAGATGCCTTAAGTCTGTTGTCAGCACATAATTTCAACTTGATTCTTTGTGATATTCGTATGCCTGAAGTGGATGGCCTTGAGTTTCTCAAAGAAAAAGAGCGGCTCGGATTAACAGGCACCGTTGTTATGATGAGCGCCTATGGAACTATAGACACCGCCATTGAGTGCCTGAAAAATGGTGCCTATGATTATATTTCCAAGCCCTTCAAACCGGATGAAATTCTGTTGACTCTGAAAAAGGCAGAAGAACGCTTACGTTTACTCGATGAAAATCGTCTACTCAAAGAACAACTTGGCGACCCTCAGGGTGCTAAAGACATTATCTATCAAAGCCGGTCGATGGAACAGTTGCTAGAAATGGTTCAGCGCGTTTCGCAGTCGACCTCTCCGGTTCTTGTGACCGGAGAAACGGGAACTGGCAAAGAATTGATTGCCAGATTCCTCCATCTTGCCGGCCCACGCTGTGAGAAGCCCTTTCTCGCCATAAACTGTGCTGCGTTGACAAAGGAACTTCTGGAGAGTGAGCTCTTCGGCCACGCCCGAGGGGCCTTTACCGGCGCAGAAAAAGCGCGAGATGGAATATTCAAAGCGGCGGATGGGGGCACCCTGTTTCTGGACGAAATAGGTGAACTCCCCCTTGAACTCCAGCCAAAACTACTCCGCGTACTCCAAGAGGGGGAAGTTCGCAGGGTCGGCGAAAATCAACCAACTAAAGTTGACGTCAGAGTAATTACAGCAACGGCCCTAAAGCTCAGTGAAGAAGTTGAACGAAAACGGTTTCGAAGTGACCTTTTTTATCGGTTAGCAGTCGTCGAACTAGTTATCCCTCCCTTAAGGGAACGAAAATCGGATATCAAACCTCTTGTCGAACATTTTCTCAAAAAATTTTCGCGTCACGAACGACGGCCTCTCCCAGTCTTAGGGGAGGGTGTCATCGAACAATTTTGTGCCCATGATTGGCCAGGGAATGTCCGTGAACTTGAAAATTTCATTGAAAAAACACTCATCTTTTGCCGGGGAAATACCCTGAATCTGAATGACATCCCTTGGGAAATCCGCCGCATTGAACCTAGAGAAGACGATGACTATTCACTGAAAAAAGCCGTGGCCAGACTCGAGCGGGAATATATACAAAAGGCGTTGCGATCTACCCAACAAAATCGCACCAAAGCGGCAAAGTTACTCGAAATAAGCCTGCGAACTCTTCATTACAAGATCAAGAACTATGACATGGAATAGCAACGCAATATCTGCACACTCGATCGCGCAAAGATTGCACTATTGTTCTTTGCCTGACCGGATAACATAAGAAAATCCTAAGTTCCCAGCAACTTACAGACAAGCAGAACTGCTGGCCCACAAATTGCTGTACTCCTTAAATAGTCTATATGGAGCGTCAATTCTTACTGAACCGTTTTTTCAAACATTATTGAATAAAGAAGACGTCTATGCCAAAAAATAGTCTAAGCAACGAGCAGGGGTTCACCCTCATTGAGCTTTTAATCTCAATGACAATTTTTGCCATCGGCATGCTTGCGATTGCCAGAGTTCAGCTGACGGCTATCAAATATAATTCCAGTTCCAATACAAGGTCTGTTGCGGTTGCATTAACGCAAAGAGTTATTGAAGACATTATCTCTTGGGACAATGATTCAACCGCCTTTGACACGACTCAAGCAAACGTCGTTTACGATCTTGACACCAATTCAGCGGCCAACACCCTGTCCATTCCTGGAGCCGGTACCTATTCAGCGAACTACAACATCACGACCACCCTCGGGTCTGATCTTGTCGTTGTTTCCGTAACCGTTGCAAACACCACGGGGCGGACAATGACGATGGTTACGAGTCGGAGAAGAATATGAAAAATATCACTCCAGAGAATACTGCGCGCCAGGCTGGATTTACTCTTATTGAGATGCTTGTGGTCATGGCTATTCTGGGTATCGCAATGACAGTCGTTTACAACGTGTTTCTTTCAAGTCAGAAAACGATCTACACCCAAGATGAAATCATCGATGTTCAACAAAACCTACGGATCTCTGCAGAATTACTGAGTCGCGAGATCCGCATGGCGGGCTTGCTGATTCCTGCCAGCGCAAACCCAATCAGCAATGCCTCCACTGCAACCCTACTCGAGCTGCAAGTGGCCTCGGCAACCGGAGAATATGCCCGTATTGCAACGGACAATCTACTCTCAACAACCGTTACCAGCACCGACATTATCCCCTTTACCATCGCTCAGGCGGCAATGGCCAGCCAGTTTGCGCTTAACGACAGGGTCAGAATATATCGTCCCGCCAGTAGCAGTGAACCTGCCAGTGCCGTATATACGGTCGCTGTTGATCCAACGGGAACAACATTAAGCTTAAGTGGCTTCACAACACCCGACCTGCAAATTAATGCTTCAGACATGATAGTCAAAGTAGCCGCCGGGGCACCTAACCCGAATACGATCCGCTACACGCTGGTTTTAGATCAGATTTTACGCACGGTTAACGGTGGAGTCAGCCAGGTCGTAGCCGACAATATTACCAACCTGCAATTTGTCTATACCTTAACAGATGGCACCACGACTAACACCCCGACAACCTTTAATAACATCAGATCTATTCAAATAACGATCAATGGACGAAACCTAAGAACCGATGCTTTCAACAACAATACCAATGTGCGGGACCGCCGGTTAGTTACTCTGGTTAAAATCCGGAATACTTAAAAGAGGTACAAAAATGTCTCAGCCTTACGGCAAAACTTTTTTTCAGTGTCGCGCGTTGCGACCTGCGACCAGGACCTTAGGAAACCAGCAAGGGATGGCCCTGATTGTGACCTTGGGAATTCTGGCAGTACTCAGTGTTCTGGGTGCCTTGCTGCTGAACACGACCACGACTGAAATCAAAATTTCTCGTAACTACCTTGATTCCCAGCAGGCGATGTACGTTGCCGAGCGGGCCGTCGAATATGCCTACGAAAGAGCAACTAACATCGCCGGAGATGTCGACCTGATCAATGATAATGATGGCAGTGGAAACCCACATGTCGACAGTATTGCCATTGATATCGATGGCGATGGCACGGCAGATGCTAGCCTCGAAGCTAACCCGCCTGTTGGTACTGCGGGTCACGATCCAGATAAAAACCGCTTACGTTTTGTCGGTGCCGGTCCCCCACCAACCGGCTCGGGGAGCGATGCTTCAAAATTCAAAGCAAATTACTATGTCGTAAGAGCCACCGGGGTTTACCCCCTGGCTGTTGCCAACCCTGCGCGCAGCACAATTATTGCTGAAGCCGGCAGAGTCGTTCCCAAGTAATCGATTTTCACCCCTATGCCGCACTGGATACAGACGGAGGTTCGCATGAAAAAGCGTTTTTTTTGGATGGTGGTTGTCATAACCCTGATGATCGGAGCCAGCAGTTTTCAGGCATTGGCGGATAAAGATAAAACCGATAAAGATAAAAGTCGGGCGACTGG
The DNA here is from genome assembly GCA_021647445.1 of Geopsychrobacter sp. Taxonomy (GTDB): domain Bacteria; phylum Desulfobacterota; class Desulfuromonadia; order Desulfuromonadales; family Geopsychrobacteraceae; genus Geopsychrobacter. Next base: position 3,981 of record JAKIUS010000081.1, read on the forward strand.
CTACAACAATATGATCCCCTACGACGGAGCTTTCAAAGCGGACGCGATTTATAACCGTCCCTCGCCAACAGTCACTGCCAGAGCATTGACGTGGCAAGGCAGCCGTGGTCCGACTCGCCTGACCCAAATCCGATGCATAACGGCGCGCAAGAAAATTGATAACTACGGCGTCTGGACCGGCAACCTCGACCGCGCTGGCAACTGTCTTGATCCAGGCGAGCCGATGCAATGGACTTTGGGGAACTATCTGAATTTTCTCCAATCGAAACCCAAAACGCACAAATGACCCCTGCCGGGATATTCTCATCGCAGGGAAGAATATCAAAGATAACTGCCGATTCGTCTCAAAGGAGTAACACCATGAAATCCACAGCCTTTATTCTCATGGCCGGTCTTTGCGCACTCCTGGCACTACCGCAAACAGTTCTGGCGTTCCCAGATGATTATATCGGAGATACCGCTATTTACGGGGGGCAGACCGCCACCGTAAAACCAAACGTCATGCTGGTTCTCGATACCTCCGGCAGTATGGGTTGGAATACAGATATTCAAGTTTGCGTCAATATCCCCGATGCCGATGGCGACGGCATTGCCGACACCTCAGATAACTGCGTCAACATCTGGAACAACGATCAACTCGACACTGACGGCGACGGCACTGGCGACGTCTGCGATCCGACTCCCCTCGGTGGCGGAACCGACCCGGTAGTTGATACGGATGGTGACGGAATTCCTGATGTGACCGACAATTGCCCGCTGGTTGCGAACCCCTCTCAAGCAGACGCCGACACCTCAACACCAGCCGGAGATGCCTGTGAATCGACCATCGTTATTGGCACAGGCTACGACCCTGCAGTGACCTACGATTCTCAACGATTCTGTGGTGAGTGGAAAGATACCCACTATGAAGATATGTGAACCTCTCAAAAGTTTTATGAATGCAAGGACTTCAACTCAGGGACCGGTCTCTGTGATGAATATGATAAGAAGGGAAACTTTCCAACAGATATGAGCGATTCGAGTTGCACCGAGATACGCAACTCACTTGCAACCCTTGGAAAATACCACGGATATCTGAAAGTTAAAGACAATGGCACCTGCGAAACAAAGGATCATGCCCGCCGTTATATGCTCGGCAACTATCTTAACTGGTATAGCGCATCCAGTGGAGGGACAGTAATCGTCAGTACCCCCTGGACCACCAGCAACACCTCTACAGTCTCGGCCCTGCAAAGCTGCACAACCCAATCCGAAGTCAAGATGACGATCGCCAAGACAATTCTGACAGACCTCTTAAACAGCACCTTTGGCGTCAATTTTGGCCTGATGGTCTTTAATGGCAGCAATGGCGGAAAGTTGCTGACCGTTGATGGCTATCAGACCTCTATCAAGGATATGGATCTTGAATTTACGGCCGGCGTGACAAACAGACAAAAACTCATCTCAATCATCAATTCGGTCGGAACCGGCGGAAGCACACCTCTTGGCGAGACCCTGTTTGAAGCGATGCGCTACTACAGCGGCTTAAATAGTGCATCGCAGAGCGGTGTCAGCTATACATCGCCCATCTCTGCGAGTTGCCAGGACAACTACGTTGTCTTCATCTCTGACGGCGCTTCAACCGCAGACAACGCAGCCTATCTGAAGACAATTGGGGCTAATGGTGACGTTGATGGTGATGGCAAGGAACCTGGAAGTTTAGCGGACTCAATGGATGACGTCGCCAAGTACCTGAACACCACAGATCTCTCCGTTGATGGGGTCCCCTCTGGCAATATCGGCCACCCCGGGGTTCAGCATGCCACAACCTTTACCATCGGTTTTTCCCTTGACACCTATGCAGATGCTACCGCCATTCAGTTACTCGAAGACACCTCTTACAACGGCGGTGGCAAGGCCTATTGGGCCAAAGATTATCAATCATTAGCCGGAGCCTTCGATTCAATTATTGGCCGGATTCTCGACGTCGACTCCTCTTTTGTCGCCCCGGTGGTCCCGACCAGCCCAGAAAACCGAACCTACAGCGGCAAGCGTGTCTATCTCGGTTTTTTCAAGCCGATCCCAAATGCCGACTGGCGCGGTAATTTGAAAAAATATGGACTTAATAGCAATGGAGATCTCGTAGATAAAAACGATGCCCTAGCGACCGATGCCAACGGCAAGTTTCTGGTGACATCTGAATCTTTCTGGACACCAACAAATTCTCCTGACGCCGGCATTACTGACCGCGGAGGCGTGGGGACAATCCTCAAGAACAGAAACTTATCCACAGACCCACGTCTTATCTATACAAAAACGAGTACAGGTACCAGCGCTCTGACCCAGACCAACAACCAGTTCTCCAAAACCAACACCGCCATAACTCCTGCCCTTCTGGGAGTACCAGGTACTGCCGACGTCAATAAAATCATCGATTATATCCACGGAATCGATGTTTACGATGATGATGGCGATCTCTCTTTCGTCGATAATCGTGAATGGATGCTCGGCGATCTGCTCCATTTTAAACCGGTGATTGTTGATTACGCGTCTTACTCTTTTAATGCCACCAATGAAGCGAATACGGCCGTCAACAAAACAGTTATCTTCACCGGGACCAACGACGGCATGCTGCATGCGTTCCGTGATGCAGACGGTAAAGAGCTCTGGTCCTTTATCCCACCTGCACTATTGCCGTACTTGCGCAATCTGCACAACACCATCCACAACTACTACGCTGATGCCTCTGCTACGATCTACCGCTACGATGCAGACGATGACGGAAACATCGAAGTGGTTGATGGCGACAAGGTCGTAATGATCTTTGGCTTGCGGCGAGGAGGCGGGATGGACACCCTGCCTGCTGCCGGTTCACGTGGGGTTTATTATGCCCTTGATATAACCAATCCGTTGGCTCCTGTTTTGCTCTGGGAGATCGACAATACCACGGTTGATGGTGCCGGAAACCTCTTGTTCGGGGAACTGGGCGAAACCTGGGCTGAACCGACCATCGGCACCATAAAGATTGCCGGGGTCAAAACGGTTGTCGCCTTTATCGGCGCTGGTTATGACAACAACGAAGACCTGCGCTTCGGAAATCGTCAAGATTTCCCCAGTGGGACCGACGATACAACAGAAACAACAACCCTGGTGAATAATGGCGCCGGGGCAACGACCAGCGCCGGTGGCGCTGCACAGTGGCACCCCAAAGGGCGTGGTATCTACGCGCTTCAGGTTGCGACCCTCAGTTCGAGTGGGGCACCAACTGTCGCTACGACTCCAACAAAAACCTGGG
>JAKIUS010000082.1 GCA_021647445.1 Geopsychrobacter sp.
TTTTAACCTGTAGAGAGAGCGATGACTAAAACGCAGATCTATATGCAACAGGCCCTGACCCTGGCGCGGCGGGCTCTCGGACGCACCGCGCCGAATCCGGCGGTCGGCGCGGTGATTGTCCGTAATGATCGGGTGGTCGGTGAGGGATTTCATCCCCGGGCCGGGGAGCCGCATGCCGAAATCTTTGCCCTGCGTGACGCAGTTGATGAGGCGACTGGGGCAGATATCTATGTCACCCTTGAGCCCTGCTCCCATCAGGGGCGCACCGGTCCCTGTGCCGATGCCCTGATCACTGCCGGGGTTAAACGGGTCTTCGTTGGCACGATTGATCCAAACCCACAGGTCGCGGGACGCGGGATAAAGCGTCTGCAGGAGGCCGGGATCGATGGGCAGGTTGGCGTGTGTGAGGCGGAATGTCGTGCTTTGATTGCCCCCTTTTCCTGGCATATTCGTACGGGCATGCCCTACACCCTGTATAAGGCCGCCATGACCCTCGATGGGCAGATGGCCACCCGCAGGGGGGATTCCCGCTGGGTCTCGGGTGAGGAGAGTCGTCAGCGCGTCCATCGGTTGCGAGATCAGGTCGATGCCATTATGGTCGGGGTTGATACGGTGTTGGCCGACAATCCGCAACTATCGACCCGCTTGCCACAAGGAGGGCGTGATCCTCTACGGGTGGTGGTCGACAGTCAGTTACGTATTCCGCTTGACAGTCGGATTGTCAATCTGCAATCAACAGCGCCAACCCTGATCGCCACGACTGATCGGGCACCGGCCGATAAAATGAGGCGTCTTTCTGCTCTCGGTTGTGAGGTTTTGCTGCTGCCCGAGGTTAAGGGTCGGGTCTCTTTGATCGAGTTATGGCAAAGGCTGGGGCAGCGGGATATCCAGCATCTCCTCCTTGAAGGGGGACGAACCCTGGCGGCAGCAGCGTTGCAGTCCGGTTTGATCAATCGCTTACAGGTTTATATTGCCCCCAAACTGGTAGGTGGCACAGGGCTGTCCGGGCTTTTTTCAGGCCCAGGTTGCGCCCTGATGAAGGATGCATTGGCGGTTAGTGACCTGAGGGTCGAACAGGTCGGTAGTGATCTGCTCTTGAGTGCTGAGGTGAATATATGTTTACAGGATTGATCGAAGCGACCGGCCGGGTCGTCTCTCTTGAGCGGGGTGGTCAGATCTGTCGCCTTAAGCTCAGCAGCAGTCTGGCGCAATCTGATCTTAAGCTGGGCGAGAGTATCGCGGTCAATGGTGTCTGCCTGACGCTAACCGAATGGGATGCCCAGAGCATAATTGCGGATGTGTCACCCGAAACTCTTAAGGTAACAACCCTTGGGCGTCTGGTTCCCGGAGCAAAACTCAATCTTGAACGGGCGTTGCGACTCAGCGACCGACTCGGTGGGCACATCGTCAGTGGCCATGTCGACAGTGTCGGCCAATTGCGCACCCGGACCAGTCAAGGCGAAGCACAGCGTCTTGAATTTTCGTTGCCCGAAGGGATCGCCCGTTACGTTGCGCCCAAGGGGTCGATTACTATTGATGGTATCAGCCTGACGGTCAATCAAGTTGAAGATGACCTCTTCACGGTGATGGTTATTCCGCATACCTTGGGGATGACGACCTTAAAGGATATGCGCCCTGGCACTGCGGTTAATCTCGAATCAGATATCCTGGCGCGCTACGTGGAACGTCTGGCTGGGGTACCTGTTGGCAATGGGCACGGAGCAGGGAAGCTCTCCCTTGAGTTTCTTGCCAAGAATGGCTTTATGTGACATGATTCGCCCCTGCTGACGCCGGATGCGTCTGCTCCTTAAGACTCAATCACTGATGACAGAAAGATACAAAGAGATGCCGATTGCAAAAATTGAAGCCGCACTCGAGGACATTCGTGCCGGGAAAATGGTGATTCTGGTTGATGACGAAGATCGTGAGAACGAGGGCGACCTGACCATGGCCGCCGAACTGGTCACTCCTGAAGCGATCAACTTTATGGCGACCGAAGGTCGTGGTTTGATCTGTCTTTCGCTTTCTGAAGAGCGTGCCGATGAACTCGATCTGCCGCTGATGGTCTCTGACAATAGCTCCTCATTCGGTACCGCCTTCACGATTTCAATTGAGGCCCGTAAGGGCGTAACGACCGGCATTTCAGCCGCCGATCGTTCCACCACTATTCAGGTTGCGCTGGCCGATGGGTCGACCGCCTATGACCTGGCGCGTCCTGGTCATGTGTTCCCCTTGCGCGCCCGCAAGGGTGGAGTCATGGTGCGGACTGGTCAGACCGAAGGTTCGGTCGATCTCGCGCGTCTGGCCGGATTGAAATCCGCTGGGGTCATCTGCGAGATTATGAACGCCGATGGCACCATGGCACGCATGCCTCAACTCAATGTATTTGCCGAAAAACATAAACTCAAAATTATTTCGATTGCCGACCTTATCGCCTATCGCATGCGCAAGGAGCTTCTGGTGCGTCGCGCAGCTGAAACGATCATTCCCACCAGCTACGGTGGCGATTTTAAGGTGATTGTTTATGAAAACGATGTCGATAATGCGCAACATGTGGCCCTGATCAAGGGGGAGATCGACACCAGCAAACCGGTGTTGGTCCGTGTTCATTCAGAATGTCTGACCGGGGATGTCTTCGGTTCACAGCGTTGTGATTGTGCCGATCAATTGCATGTCGCCATGCAGCAGGTTTCGGAAGAAGGCAACGGGGTTATCCTCTATATGCGGCAAGAGGGCAGGGGGATCGGCCTGGTTAATAAAATAAAGGCTTATTCGCTACAGGATCAGGGCCGCGATACGGTTGAGGCGAATGAAGAACTTGGCTTTGGTGCCGATCTGCGAGATTACGGAATCGGCGCGCAGATGCTCACCGATCTTGGGATCACGAAGTTGCGTCTGATGACCAACAACCCGAAGAAGATTATCGGTCTTGAAGGTTACGGCATAGAGATCAGCGAACGGATCCCCCTCGAAATTTCTGCCCATGAAACCAACCTGAAATATCTGCAGACCAAGCGTGAAAAGCTCGGTCATATGTTGGATCTTTGATTTTAACTTTCCAGACGAAAAGGAGAGATGCCCATGTCGAATCTGATTGAAGGTAATCTCGATGCTGCCGGGTTCAAATTTGCCCTGGTGGTCAGTCGTTTTAATAGTTTTATTTGTGATCGTCTGCTCGAAGGTGCCCTTGATACACTCAAACGTAATGGTGCCGATGAGTCGCAATTGACCATCGTAAAGGTGCCGGGTGCCTTTGAAATCCCCCTGGTGGCGCAGAAGCTTGCCGCATCGGGGAAATACGACGCACTGGTCTGTCTTGGAGCCGTCATCCGGGGCGGCACCCCGCACTTTGAGTATGTGAGTTCCGAAGTCACCAAGGGGGTCGCCAGCGTCTCCCTTGATTCAGGTATTCCCATTGCGTTCGGGGTTCTCACCACCGACAGTGTCGAACAGGCGATTGAACGTGCTGGCACCAAGGCTGGCAATAAGGGGTGTGAGGCCGCGATTACCGCCATCGAGATGGTCAATCTTTTTAAGGCACTATAAGCGATAAACATGCAGATTCAACATCGTAGACTCGGGCGTGAATGCGCTCTTAAAATTCTGTTTGCCCTGCGGCACGATTCCCAGACAACTGAAGAAGAACTATTAAAACGTTTCTGGGAAAACTTCCGTTTTGCCGATGATGCCCTCGGCGAACCCCTGGATACCCTAGATAAACCGATTCCAGAATCGGCCAAACGTTTCACTGAGCAGCTGGTGAAGGGGATTATCGAATACCGTTCTGTGTTGGATAAGCGGATCAGTGACGTCGCCAAAAATTGGTCTCTTGAACGGATGGCCGCAGTCGATCTCAGTATTCTGCGGGTCGCCTGTTTCGAGCTTTTCTATATGCCGGATATTCCGCCCCGGGTCACCATGAACGAAGCAATTGAGATTGCCAAACGTTATGGCACTAAAGAGTCGCCCTCCTTTGTTAATGGTTTACTCGATAAACTAGCCAAGGCAGTCGATAAGACCTAGAAGACTGCTCGGGCTGATTCCTTCATGACAACGTAAAATTTCAGGATAATTTTATGCAAAAAACTCAAATAAATGTCGGACTTCTCGGCTTTGGAACCATCGGAACCGGGGTTGTCAGGGTCTTTCAACAGAATGCCGAAGTGATTCGTCAGCGGACCGGCGTTGAAATGCGTCTGACCCGCATTGCCGATCTCGATATCACGACCGACCGTGGCGTGACTCTGCCCGACGGGGTGTTGGTTGATGATGCCGATGCGGTTGTGACTGATCCTGATATCGATATTGTGATTGAGCTGATCGGGGGCTATAAGCCTGCGTTACAGTTTATTCTGAAGGCGATTGAAAACGGCAAGCATATCGTTACCGCTAATAAGGCGCTGATGGCGGTTCATGGTCAGGAGATTATCGCCGCCGCGAGTCGCGCACGGGTCGATGTCAAGTTCGAAGCGGCGGTCGGTGGTGGCATCCCGGTGATCTCTGCGATTAAGGAGAATCTGTGTGCCAATAGATTCTCTACGGTTCTCGGAATCCTCAACGGCACTTGTAACTTTATCCTGACCAAAATGACCGACGAGGGGAGCGACTTTGCCCCGGTTCTGGCTGAAGCACAGGAGTTAGGTTATGCCGAAGCCGACCCGACCTTCGATATCGAAGGGGTCGACACCGCCCACAAGATTGCCCTGCTGGCCTCGCTCTGTTTCGGTACACGCATCGATTTTGAACAGATCTATACCGAGGGTATTACCAAGGTGACGGCGGTCGATATCGATTTTGCCACCCAGATGGGTTACAAGATAAAATTGCTGGCGATCGCTCGGCAGGGGGATGGGGCGGTCGAGGTGCGCGTGCATCCGACGATGATTCCTGAGAGCTATCAGTTGGCCGAGGTTGATGGTGTGTTTAACGCAGTACGCCTCTCCGGGGATTTCGTCGGACCGGTGCTGCTGTATGGCAGTGGCGCTGGGATGGACGCGACTGCGAGTGCGGTGATGGGCGATGTCATGTCGATCGGGCGCAGTATCTGTGCCGGAGCGGTCGTTCAAACACCGATTATGGGGTACTGCCAGGATCAGGTCGTTGATCAGCCGTTACTCCCCATGAGCGAGATCATCAGTCGTTACTATCTGCGCTTTACGACCCTTGATCAGACCGGGGTGTTGGCCAAGATTTCGACAATCCTCGGCCAGCATAATATCAGTATCCAGTCGATGATTCAGCCCGAAAGCCATGCCGCAGACTCGGTGCCGATTGTGTTGATGACCCATGAGGCCAAAGAGGCTGACATCACCAATGCCCTGCATGAGATTGGGCAACTTGATATTATTCAAGAGCCGACCTGTCTGATTCGGATTGTGAACGATCTGGGCTGATCGATAGCGGCTTGATCAAAGTAAAAAAAGGGACTTCACGCAAATAGCGTAAAGTCCCTTTTTTTATTCATCCGTCGAGACATTGGGATCGATGGCGAAACGCTTGATTTTGCGAGTGGTGGTTTTAGGGAATTCGTCTTCACGCAGGCTGAATTTTTTGACCCGTTTGTAGTCCGATAGGTCCTTGCCGAATTTCAGCACCTCCTGTCGAATGAGGGTTTCGACCTCCGCCGGTGAGAGCGGACCCTTTCCCTGCTGGCGTTGATAGGCAAACAGGGCCTCTTCGTCGGCGAAGATGCTGGCGTAGACCTCTTCTGCGGTTGCATTGACCTTGTGACCATAAACCATGATCTCGGCGATAAACGGGCTGTTTAAAAGCTGGTTTTCGATCTCCTCCGGATAGACGTTTTTGCCATTTGCGGTCACGATAAGATTCTTAACCCGTCCGCAGATCGAGAGCATCCCTGCGGCGTTGAAGGACCCTAGATCTCCGGTGCGATACCAGCCGTCGTGCAGTACCTCCTGCGTGGCCGTATCATTCTTGTAATAGCCGAGCATGACATTAGGGCCACGAACCTGGATCTCCCCTGAGCCCTCCTGGTCGGGCTCGGTGATGCGGATCTCGACCTTCTCCAGCGGCAGACCGACCGTGCCGGCCTGGCGACGATCCGGGGTCTCGGCGGCGATGACTGGAGAGGTTTCGGTGATTCCGTAGCCCTGGAGCAGAGTCAATCCCAGGGTGTTGAAGCCTTCGGCGATTGCCGGATCAAGAGCCGCCCCGCCGCTGACAAAGACGGTATGCTTGCCGAAGATTTTCTGAACCTTGGCGGTGATTATTTTGCGGCCAAAGGGGAGGCCAAAGAGCAGCCGCGAGACCTTTTTGCTGTTGATATTCTTCATAATGCGCTCATAGATCAGGCGATAGACGGCGGGTACTCCGAGCAGAAAGGTCGGCTTAATCTCGTAGAGATTCTCGCTCAACTTCTTGATCGACTCGGCAAAGGTAACCCGGCCGCCGAGGGAGAGCGGCAGCAGCACGCCGCAAACCTGTTCGAAGACATGATTAATCGGCAGAAAGGAGAGGGTGTGGATACTGCTGTCGAGCTGGAATTGCTTACTCGCCGCCTGGATATTGCTGACGATGTTGCGATGACTGAGCATGGCACCCTTGGAACGACCGGTGGTTCCTGAGGTGTAGAGGATAACCGCGCAGTCGGTTGCCTTATGTTCCGCAGGGGGGAAGGCACTGGTCGATTTCAATTCGTCAAGATAGTACAGCCGCTTTTCTTCTCTTAGTTTCCGATAGAGATCTTCCTGGAGGCCGAGGATATTCGCTTTGAGGTTTTGTTGGCGGGTATGCGGATTGATCTCTTGCTGGAGCTTTTGATTGAGGTCGTTGATCAGGCTGCGTTGATCTTTGGGCAGGGTCGTTTCGCCAGCAAGTGTTTCAAGGGCAACAGAGACCTCTTTTAAAAGCTGTTCAATATATTCAGCAAGCACATTAACGGTAGCAAAAGGGCTATTTTCCTGTGAAAGGGCGGTTTCGTTAGCCAGAGTAATTTGTTCACCGAACTCCTCTTCAATATTGCTTTCAGCAGTAACAATAAATGTCACCAGCCCCAGTGAATCCAATTTCCCATTCGGACCGAACAGAATAGTATCTTCACTTTTGCTTAATTGTTCTTCTTCCGGAGCACTGCTGTTTACTTCATCAATAGAAGCAAAAATAGCATTTAGTATTTTTTCTTTCATCAACATCCTCCTTTTTTTTATTGAT
>JAKIUS010000083.1 GCA_021647445.1 Geopsychrobacter sp.
GGCGAATATCAGGGCAACGGCTACACCAAGCGCAAGAAAAAACGCAGTTCCTGGGGATCCCTTGCCCTGCTACTCTTTCTGGGGCCGGGGATGATGCTGTTCGGCGGCGGCCGTCGTGGGCGTCATCGCCGTAGCGGACTCTGGCCCGGCGGCCCCTTCATCGGAGGAGGAGGCGGTGGCTTTGGCGGCGGGGGCGGCTTCAGTGGTGGCGGCGGCGGCTTTGGCGGCGGCGGATCCTCGGGCGGCTGGTAGTCGTAGCGATCGGTTCTCAACCGCTAAATTTTCAACCAGGGCACGGATAGTCCGACAGGTTGCTCACCCAACAGGTAACTTTAAAAATCTTCAAGCCAAAGGCTCTATACATAATGTCAGCCCAAGAATTTTTCAACTCAGCAGAAAAAGCGCGCATCGAAGCTGCAGTAAAACAGGCCGAGAGTCGCACCAGCGGCGAGATCGTCCCGATGCTGGTTGATGACTCATACGATTATCCGCGCGCCGAAATTTTAGGTGGCGGTCTGTTTGCACTCGCGGCCGCCACCTCTCTCAGTTGGGCTTTTTTCGGTGAATCTCTGTGGCACTTTTTGTGGCTTTTTGCACTCTGCTATTTCCCCTTCAAGCTCCTCATCCGCTTTTTCCCCGCACTCAAGCGACGCTTGATTCATCCAGAAGAGATTCGTGAAGAGGTCAGAGAACGTGCCATCGTCGCATTTCTTGAAAATGGCCTTCATCACACCCGCGACGAAACCGGCATCCTTATTTTGATCTCGCTTTTCGAACGTCGCGTTCATGTGCTGGCCGATCGCGGCATCAACAAGCTGGTTACAGACGATACCTGGGACGGGGTAGTCAACACCATTACTCAAGGGATACTGCGTGGCGAAACCTGTGATGCCCTTTGCGAGGCAATCAAAAGCTGTGGAGAATTACTCGAAGAAAATTTCCCGGTAAAATCTGACGATACCGACGAACTTCCGAACCTGATTATCGACTGAACCTGAAGCTTTTTCAGATTACAATCGAGACACTCTCATCTAAGGGAAAAGTCATGGGTTCCGTTGTGAAAATTGTTAGTCTCAACCTATTGCTAATCCTGTTGCTGCTTGTCGGCACCTCAACGGCGTCCAAATCCCTGGACTACTATTCCGATTACTTCTCCTTTATCGGCCAGGATGAACAAGGGTTCGTGATATTCGCCCTCGATAACAATCGCGGCGGTGATGAGGGCGATTATAGAGCCGAACATTTCGGGATTCTCTATGACCAGCATCAGGGCTGGATCGACCTGGTCGGGATCGGAGAATATCAGAACCCGCTGAGGATCCTCTCGACAATCCCGGACTCAACCGCCTTTAAATTTTCGGGCCACCCAAATAGCGGCATTCGTATCCAAAGCCGCATCAATGACCTGCGCCTAGAAATAAATCCGCTCAAAATTCAACTGGAAGAGATCACTAAAAACCGGAACCAGAAATGGGGCAACGCCGCAGCAGTGCTCTACTGGCAGGGGCGTACCATTCCGGGCCGCGTCATTTACGAAGGGCTACGGCAAGAGAACTGGAACCACTTGACCCATCGCTATTCAAATGACTGGGATAATTTACAGGGTTTTTATCTGGCTTTGCAAAACGGACATCCAGATAGCTGGCAGGATATTTTTCTACGTGCAGAAGGAAAGAAGCAAGATCTTAAGACCAGAGGATTTGTCGATACCGGCCAGGTGCAGGCAGAGATCAGCGCCCAGGATCTTAAAGTTAACAGAAAAAGTTGGGCACTCGGTTTCTACCGCTGGCCAAAAGGATGGCAAATGCACCTCAAACCGACCCCTTCTGCAACACTGCAAGATCCACTCTCTCCCCTTCTGAGGCTCAACCAGGTCAGCCGCCAAAATATCAGCAACAGGCTGATTGGTGGTTTTGCCATGAGCGTAGTAAGCGGAACAATCGAGATCGACGGACGCAGCAGCAGAGTGCTCGGCCTGGTTGAATTGATCAAATAACTCCAGCTTGATTTGCCCACCCTGAAACAACTTCCACAGCTCAACGGACCGCTTCACCCCGATGCAGCGTAAGACACGCCTTGCTGACACAGAAAATCCCGGCGCAATTTTACGAAATCCTATGGGTTACAGCCTGCTAGGTATTATTTTTCTATACCCAACGAGCGTATACTGAACATCTGAGCCAGAAAACACACGAAAGCCCTGCAAAGGAGCTACCTCATGTTAAAAAAGTTGCTGTTTGTCCCCATCCTGCTGCTCCTGTTCATCCCGCCCGCATTTAGCACCAACTACAAGGTCGACCCAGTCCATTCAGAAGTCCGCTTTACGGTTGAACATCTGATGTTCTTTAAAGTCAGCGGTTATTTTACCGACTTCAGCGGGACCTTTGAAGTCGACACCAAAACCAAAACCTTGACAGCGACCAGCGCTACAATCAAAACCGAATCGGTCGATACCCGCGTCATTAAACGTGACAAGCATCTGCGCAGTGCCGATTTTTTCGACGTCGCCAACTTTCCAGAAATGACCTTTGTCAGCGATAAAATTGAGGGCCGTGGCACCAGCATCAAGGTCCACGGTGATCTAACCATTCGCGGCACCACCAAACCGGTGGTACTGACCGGCGCGTTTTTAGGTGAGAATAAGGATCCTTGGGGAAATCTGCGCGCGGGTTTCGTGGCGAAAGGCAAAATTAACCGCAAAGACTTTGGCTTGGTCTGGAACGCCCTGCTTGAAACAGGCGGCGTCACGGTCGGCGACGAAGTAGAGATCAACCTGCAGATTGAAGGGATAAAAAACTAAGCGGAAAGATAAAGGAGCAAAATATGCTGATCAACGGGAAATGGGCCGGGAAATGGACTCCACTACAGCAGGAAAATAACGCGGGCCAATTTGTCCGCCAGGCAGCCAGCGTACGTAACTGGATCACCCCGGACGGACGCCCCGGACCGACCGGAAGCGGCGGATTTCGCGCTGAGGCCGACCGCTACCAGCTCTATGTCGCATTGATCTGTCCCTGGGCCTGCCGCACCTTGATTACACGGGAGCTGAAACAGCTTCAAAAGCTGATCTCAGTGGCGATTGTTTCACCGGTCATGAGCGATGAGGGCTGGGAATTCGGCGACTTCCCCGGGGCAACAACTGAACCGCTCCAGCAGGCGCGTTATCTACATCAGCTCTACACCCGACATGATGCGCATTTTAATGGGCGCGCTACCGTGCCGATGCTCTGGGACCGACAGCAAGACTGCATGGTCAACAATGAATCGGCCGATATTCTCCGCATGCTCAACAGTGCCTTCAGTACCATCAAAAACGCCGGCCCTGATCTCTATCCGACAGAACTGCGCCCCGAGATCGATGCCTGGAATAAACGCCTCTACGCCGCGCTCAACAACGGCGTCTATCGCGCCGGTTTCGCCACCAGCCAAGCCGCCTACGAAATTGCGGTCAACGAGGTCTTTGCCCTGCTGGATGAGCTTGAAGTCTGGCTCGCAGAGCATGGTCCATATCTGCTCGGGGAACGCCTGACCGAAAGCGATATCCGCCTGTTTGTAACCTTGATCCGTTTTGACCTGGCCTACTTCAGCCTCTTCAAGTGCAACCTGCGCCCCTTGAGCGCCTATCCACAACTCAGTGCCTACCTAAAACGACTCAACCAACAACCCGCCTTTGCCTTGAGTGTCGATGCGCGCCATATCAAGACCGGCTATTACACGATCAAGGCCCTCAACCCGACCGGCATTATCCCCCTCGGGCCAATCATTGAACTTTGAATATGACTTCTTTCGCAACGAACAGAAGGTTAGTACCCTGCAACCCATAATCTTTCGCATCTTGCTGGTTATTTTCCGCGTCAGCTGCGTTGCGCTTTACCTCTTCATAGCTGCGGCTATGCAGCGGAAAGGGCGCCTTGCCGACACGGAAAATCCCGGCGCAATCTTACGAAATCTTATGAGTTACAGGATACTAGAGACTCACCAGATCATCGGCCAGCGGGCTGAGCTTTTCACCGCCGTTTTCGCTCACAGCAAAAGTGTTCTCGATGCCAATGGGACCTAAATCAGGAAAGGCAAATTTCGGTTCGATGGCGATGGTCTGGCCGGCGACCAACGGCTGATCGAACCCCTGGGCCAAGACCAGCATTTCATCCAGCTCCAGCCCGACACCATGACCGACGAACTTGGCATTTTCACCTGGCTGACCCATAAAATATGCGCCCAGCCCGGCCTCATCGGCCATCTGGGCCGCCAGGGCAAAGAGTTCTGAACAGATCGTTCCGGGCTTGAGCCGTGCGACAATGGCCGCCTGAATTTGACGGGAGAGATCAAAGGCGGTCTGTAGCTTTTCATCCAGACGCCCAAATACAAACATACGGGTCATATCGATGATGTAACCATCGAAAACCCCGGTATAATCGACAAGAATCGGTTGCCCGGCTTCGATTACCGCAGGAGATGCCCCGTGCGGTGCGGCTTCGGACATCCCCCGCCCGGTGACCGCCCCATCAAAGAAACCGGCACTGTTGCCACTGGCCCCAGAAACCACCAGCCCCATAAACAACTCCTGATTAAAAGCACGCATCCGCACATAACCTTCGCCACCTAGTTTGCGCAACCGAACTTCAAACTCGGCGGCCAGATCGACCTCGCGCATGCCGGGACGCAAAAAGTCCGGAACCTCGGCAAAGACCTTGCTCACCTGGCGACCGGCGTGGCGCAAACGCTCAAGTTCCCAGGCTGATTTTACCGAACGCAGACTGCGATTGAGACCCGAAATATCGACGAACTCAACCCCCGAGAGTAGTTTGGAATAGTAGTTAAACAACTGCACCGACATGACATCGAAGGTGGTACCGATCTTCTGTACCCCTTCAAACAGCGGCGCAAACTCCTTGCTGCGCGGAAAGGGGCGGATATCGGCACAGCAGGCCTCCTGTTGTGCCCGAGAGAAACTCTTGCGTACCAGCAGCAGGGGCTCACCCTGCGCGGGAATCCACAGGGTCGAATTTTGACGGGTTGCGGTAAAATAATAGATATCGATAGGATAAACAAACAACGCACCGTCTAAGCCCTGCTGCTGCAAGTGCTCCTGCAAGCGCGCGACGCGGGCCGGGCATTCAGTTTTTAACGACATGAGAAAACTCCTTTTAAGTTCTTTGTTCGACGTTCGAGGTTCAAGGTTCCACTCCTCACTCCTCACTCCTCACTCCTCACTCCTCACTCCTCACTCCTCACTCCTCACTCCTCACTCCTCACTCCTCACCGCCCCCCGCCCTAAATCACATATTTCTTCGATATTGTCCACCGACCTCATAGAGCGCGGCGCTGATCTGTCCCAGTGAGGCGACCTTGACCGTCTCCATCAGTTCGGCAAAGATGTTGCCGCCACGTTCAGCCGTCTGCTGTAATTGTTTAAGCGCTATCTCCGCCTCGCCCGCATGCTCGGTCTGAAAGGAGCGCAGACTATCGATCTGGTGCCGCTTCTCCTCTTCGGTTGAACGTGCAAGTTCGCCTGGGATCTCATAGCCACCATCGGCATTCTTTGGGTTCAGATAAGTATTAACGCCGATAATCGGCAATTCACCGGTATGCTTCTGATGTTCGTAGAGCATCGATTCTTCCTGGATCTTGGTGCGCTGGTAGAGGGTCTCCATCGCTCCAAGCACCCCGCCGCGCTGGCTGATCTGATCAAACTGAACCAAGACCGCCTCTTCGACAAGATCGGTCAACTCCTCGACAATGAAGGACCCCTGCAGGGGATTTTCATTCTTCGCCAGGCCCAGCTCCTTGTTGATGATCATCTGAATCGCCATAGCACGGCGTACCGATTCTTCGGTCGGGGTGGTGACCGCTTCATCATAGGCATTGGTGTGCAGCGAGTTACAGTTGTCATAGATCGCCATCAAAGCCTGCAAGGTGGTACGAATATCGTTGAAGTTCATCTCTTGGGCGTGCAGGGAACGGCCCGAGGTCTGGATATGATACTTGAGCATCTGACTCTTCTTATTGGCACCGTAACGCTCGCGCATCACCACCGACCAGATACGTCGCGCCACCCGTCCGATCACCGTATATTCCGGGTCGAGCCCGTTACTGAAGAAGAAGGAGAGGTTACCGGCAAAATCATCGATGTGCATGCCACGCGCCAGGTAATATTCAACAAAGGTGAAGCCGTTAGAGAGGGTAAAAGCCAACTGGCTGATCGGGTTGGCACCGGCCTCGGCGATATGATAGCCGCTGATCGAGACCGAGTAGTAATTACGCACCTTCTGATCGATGAAATACTGCTGCACGTCACCCATCATGCGCAGGGCAAATTCGGTGGTGAAGATACAGGTATTCTGGCCCTGATCCTCTTTTAAGATATCGGCCTGCACCGTGCCGCGCACCGTCTGCAGGGTGCAACTTTGAATCTCGGCAGCCTCGCTAACCGAGGGTTCGCGGCCTTTCTCATGGCGGAAGACCTCGAACTGTTGACGAATGGCGGTATTCATGAACATCGCCAACAACATGGGGGCCGGGCCGTTGATGGTCAGGGAGACCGAGGTCATGGGATCACAAAGGTCGAAACCGGCGAACAGTTTGTCCATATCGTCCAGCGTACAGATAGAGACCCCGGACATACCGACCTTGCCGTAGATATCAGGACGCTCGTTGGGGTCTTCACCATAGAGCGTGACACTGTCAAACGCCGTCGAAAGCCGCTTGGCATCATCATCCTTGGTTAAATAATGGAAACGTCGGTTGGTCCGATCCGGAGTGCCTTCACCAGCAAACTGGCGCTTGGGGTCCTCGGCAGTGCGCTTAAAAGGGAAGAGACCGGCGGTATAGGGGAAGAAACCGGGCGCGTTCTCCTTCATGCACCAACGGATAATCTCGCCATAATCGGCAAAATCAGGCAGGCAGACCTTGGGAATTCGCGTCCCAGATAGACTGGTGGTGGTCAGTTCGGTACGAATCTCCTTATCGCGCACCTTAGTGGTCATCACCTCTTCGCCATAAGCCTTCTTCAACGCTGGCCACTTCTGC
>JAKIUS010000084.1 GCA_021647445.1 Geopsychrobacter sp.
CGGCAGAATTCCTGCAGGTCGGCGGGACGGGCGCGGAGCAGCTCCCTGATCTGCGGCCGGACGAGGATGGCCCGGGAGTGGATATCATCACGCATCTGGCCATAGTAGAACTGACGGACCATGGCCGTGCCGTACCAACTGACCGCGATGATGGCCAGGATGAGCATCGACAGGCCGGCCCGAAAAATCTGCCAGAAAATCGGCTTGTTCCGCATGGTCACGTTTCCTTCATCCGGTAGCCGATGCCGCGGACGGTCTCGATGCAGGCACCGGCCGGGCCGAGTTTCTTGCGCAGGCCGAAGATCTGCACGTCAACGGCGCGGGGGGTGATGAGATAGTCGTAGCCGCGGATGGTGTCGATGATCTGCTGGCGGGTGAAGACCCAGCCGGGGCGACCGGCGAGGGATTCCAGCACTTTGAATTCGGTGAAGGTCAACTCTACGTTTTCACCTTTGACCTGAACCAGATTACGTCCTGGGTGAATGCTGAGATCTCCACGAATCAGTTCTTCTTTCTCGTTTGCGGGTTGCCCCTTGGCGCGATGGCGCAGCACCGTTTGTATGCGTGCCAGCAGCACCTTGGTACTATAGGGCTTGGTGACATAATCATCCGCCCCCAATTCAAGCCCCTTGACGATATCCGCCTCTTCACCGCAGGCGGTGAGCATGATGATCGGGATCTCTTTGGTCGTCGGGGCGGCACGCAAACGACGGCAGATCTCCAGGCCGTCTATGCCCGGAAGCATCAGGTCGAGCAGGATCAGCGCCGGTCTCTTTTCAGTCGCTACGGCCAGCGCTTCTTCACCACAGGTGGCGCATTCGACCTGGTAACCGGCTTTGATCAGATTGAAATGAAGCAGGGCAAGAATATCCTCTTCATCTTCAACCACCAGCAGGGTTTGTGCTTCGCTCATAAAACCTCACAGCGGGAGATATTTTCAGTTTTTGTTGATACTTGACCCCATGTTGTCAGGGTTTTTTGTGAGTTTAGCCGATTTTGCATCTTTTCGCATCCTCGACCTGTCATGGCATTTTCTGGCTTCTATGTTATCTTGTCATGCTGAAGGGACCGGCATATCCTTAACCCTTTGATTTAAACTTACTTATTTAAATAAGAAAAGGAAGAAAAATGAAGGGGAAATCGACTGAAATTATCGGCAGCGGCTACAACGGCAAGAGTAGCAGCCTGGCACGTTACCATTCGATAAATCCGCCGATCTATCACGCTTCAACGGTCCTGTTCGAGGACTATGCGGAGCTCAAAACCGTCGGTCAGGGTCAGTATGACGGCTTCACCTACGGCACCGATGGCAGTCCCACCCAACGGGCCTTTGAGCAAGCCATGACCGAACTGGAGGGCGGGCACCATACCTGGGCCTTTCCTTCGGGACTAGCGGCGATTACCAGCGTACTGCAGGCCTTTCTCAAAAGCGGCGACCACCTGCTGGTCTGCAACAGTGTCTATGGACCGGTCCGGCGCTTCGCCAAAAACCTGCTGGCGAAATTCGGCGTTACAACCAGTTATTTCCCGGCTCATGCCGGTGCCAACATCGTCGATTATATCCGACCCGAAACCCGGTTTATCCTGCTTGAATCCCCCGGCTCCAATACCTTTGAAATTCAGGATGTCCCGGCGGTGGTCAAGGTGGCAAAAGAGCGCGGCATCCTCACCGCCATCGACAATACCTGGGCAACCCCGCTCTTTTTTCGACCCTTCGAGCACGGAGTCGATATCTCGATCCACTCGGTCACCAAGTACATTTCGGGCCATTCGGATCTGCTGCTCGGCACCGCCACCGTCAGTCAAGCCTGCTATGCAGATTTCCACAAACTGATTCGCGCCCTCGAAATTTTTGCCTCTGAGGATGCCTGTTATATGGCGCTGCGTGGGCTCAAAACCCTAAGTGTCCGATTAAAGCAACATGAAGCCTCAGCCCTCGAACTGGCAACCTGGCTCGAAGGACAGGCCGCAGTGGAGAAGGTCCTGCACCCCGCCCTGCCCAGTCATCCCGAGCATGCTCTCTGGCAACGTGATTTCAAGGGCTCCACGGGTATTTTCTCTTTTGTCTTAAAACCGGAATATCAAGAAGATTCCGTTGCACGCTTCGTCGACAGCTTAGAGCTGTTCGGTATCGGTTACAGTTGGGGCGGCTTTAAGAGCCTGGTCACCGCCGGCAAGTTTGCCCAGTCGGATATCTCACGTTATCATGATCGCTGGATGATCCGGCTTAACCTCGGACTAGAAGATGTCGAGGACCTGCAGGCCGACGTACAACGGGCGTTAGCTGCGCTGTAGAGAGAGGTCGTCGTAGAGCGTTTTCGGCCCGTTGATGGCCCTAATTCTACAGGCCTTCCAGCAACACACGACGTTTTGGTGAAAACCGGATCGCCATGATCCGGACGGCCATCAGCGCCATAACCAGCGCGATGGCCAAAGCCACCCGAGTCACTTCGATTTCACGATACCAGAAACCCATGAGGTCGGTGATGACTACGACCAGAGCGGTATCGATGATATAGGTGACCCGGATACGCCCCTCGCTGAAATAGGCTTTTACGGTACGGAAGAGTTCAAGGACGGCCAGAATCATCAATACGTTGATAATCAGCTCCTTGATAACGCCGTGCATTTCGGTCGCTGAAAAGAGTTCGGAATTGATCAACAGGTCGGTCCCCGCACGTAAAATACCGAAGGCCATGCCGGTCAACAGCACGACCATCAGCAGACTGAGCAATGAACGGCAGATGGTCTCGAAGCAAATCCCCGAAAAATTCTTGATCCAGTCTTTGGTCATTTTTAAAATATCCCTTTGGTCGGTTGTGCGGTTTGTCTCTCCTCTTTATTTTGACCAGAGCTTGCCCGTTGCGTGTAACCGGGGTGTCAGGATTGCGTTAGGATTGAGTAAATAAAAGGCTTCACCATTTATATGTTTTTTGATATGTTTCCCGGCATCAATCCCCCCCCAAAAAAAAAAATGAGGAAACCATGAACAGTACGTTTGCGACCCAGGGAACCTGCGCGAAGTTTATCGATTTTGAGATCAAGGATGATCAGCTGACGAAAGTCCGTTTTATCGGCGGTTGTAACGGCAATCTGCAGGCGGTCTCACGCCTGGTCGAAGGGCGTCCCTGCCGCGAAGTGATCGAACTTTTGCGCGGCATCGAATGTCGTAACAGCACCAGTTGTCCCGACCAGCTTGCGCAGGCCTTGAGCAAGCAAATTCAATTAGCAGAAGCCTCCTAATACAGGCTCTTAAGTTGAAAGATGGCAGGGCAACGCGATCCTGAAGCAGGCACCTTCGGTATCGCTCACTCAAATACCGGCAAGACGACCCTGCTGACTGCGGTAATCCCCGAGTTGAAAACTCGTGGCGACCGGGTCGGCGAAGTCAAACATAATGTCCACCGCTTCGATATTAATCATGCCGGCAAAGACTGCATTCAGCTTATGCAGAACTGAACAAAAACTTCTGTCCCCTGCTTATAATTTGGTCATTCTTTGAGCAAGAGCTGCATGCAGAATGAGCAACTTTTGTCTTATTTCCGAATAATTCCCCTTAAAATCCTCTTTTCAGGTTTGGCATGACTTATGCCGTAACCCAAGAAGAGGAGAAACGTTCATGCCTGAGTTGAACCTACAAAAAGAGCGCCTTTTGAAAGCGCTACTCGAAATCAGCCGAGAGTTCGTCAGCACCGTTGATCTTGACGAACTGCTGCATCGGATTCTTCAGGTTTCGCGTGATGTTTTCGGCTTTGAAAATGCCATCATCCGCTTGCTGGACACAGAACGAGAAGTTCTGCTGACTGCGGCATCCTACGGATACGCAGCGGATGCTGTCGACTACGAGATTGCACTAGGTGAAGGGGTGATGGGAACTGTGGCGAAAACTGCAGAAGCCTTGATTGTTGGTGACCTGAACACCACCGATTATGTCCGGGGGATCAGCAACGCACGCTCAGAACTGGCCGTCCCCATGTTAGTCAAAGAGCGCCTCATCGGTGTCTTCAATGTCGAAAGCCCACGCCCCGATGCTTTTGCCGCCAGCGACATTGAACCACTGATGGCACTGGCTGGGCAGGCAGCCGTTGCTATCGAAAATGCCCGCCTATATTCAGACCTGCGCAAGGCTGCGGAAGACAATCGCAGTTTGAATCAGTTGAACCTACGCATCCTTGAGAGTGCAGGTCTCGGTATTTACACTCTCGACCAGGATCTGCGGATCACTTCCTGGAACCGGCAGATGGAGCTGAATAGTGGTATTAACCGCAAGGAAATGATTGGCCAGAACCTGCTCCACAAATTTCCTGCTCTGCGCAAAGAGGGCTTTGACCAGACCTTACTTCATGTCCTGCAGTTAGGGACCCCTGAAAAATTACGTCTGGCACACCGCAACCTCAAAGGGGAACTACGCTTTCAGAAAAGACGTCTGTCTCCACTCAGGGAAGGCGAAGAAACCACCGGAGTTCTGGTGATTGTCGAGGATATTACTGAATTCCGCCGTCTACTCGACCAGACCATCCAATCTGAAAAGCTGGTAGACGTCGGTCGCCTGGCAACTGGCATTGCCCATGAGATTAATAATCCCCTCTCCGTCATCACTTATGCTGTGCAATTGCTGCAACGTGAAACAGATATGGGACAAGAACCCGCTGAATTACTTGCGCGAATTGCCGGAGAGACGGAACGCCTGAAGGTTTTGACCGGGGGACTGACCAGTTTTTCTCGTCGAGAAGAAACCCACCTAAAACCGGTCGACCTGAACCGAGTCATCAAAGATGTGCTGCTTCTGGTTCACTATGAACTAAGCAATAAGCAAATCGAAGTCACCGAGAGCCTCGCAACGCTGCCACTAATCCAGGCCGATGCCAACAAACTAAAACAGGTATTTTTCAATTTACTGATAAACGCAGTCCAGGCCCTACCGCGTGGCGGCAAAGTCAATATTGCCTCTGGCATAGAACTCAAAGGAAGTGTCTTTGCCCTGGTTAGTGACAACGGTCCCGGCATTGAAGCAAAAATGCGAGAACAGATATTTGAACCTTTTTTCACGACCAAAAAGGATGGCGAAGGGACCGGCCTTGGACTCTATCTCTGCCGGAAGATCCTGACTGAACACCAAGGTGCCCTGATTCTGGAAGAAGGACCGGAGGGTGGAGCCGCTTTTCGCTTACGACTTCCGCCCGTCGAAGAACAAAACGGATCAGAAGCCAGACCAAACAAGACCAACATTAACCTGGAGACAATATGAAAGTTGCTCTTATCGCCGATGATGAACCTCTGATCCGCCGCCAGGTGGCTGAAGCTCTTGCTGACTACGGATTTGATCGCATCATCGAAGCTGAGAATGGTGCCCAGGCTGTTGAACTGGCGCCCCACGAAAAACCTCTGTTGATTGTGCTTGATGTCAACATGCCAGTCATGGATGGCGTCACCGCAGCTGAAAATATCCGCAAATCAATCTCTGCACCGATCATTCTGCTCACCGGTGCCACCGATACTGAGACGATTGAACGGGCGCGTGACGCCGGGGTTAGCCATTATCTGCTCAAGCCTTTTAACGCCATCCAGATGCGTGCAACAGTTGAACTGGCCATTCATCAATTCATTGAAGTCAGCAACCTGCAGGACGAAAACGCCAAACTGAAAGAGGCTCTAGAAACCCGTAAACGGGTCGATAAAGCCAAGGGACTGTTGATGGGCAAGGGCATGAGCGAACCTGAGGCCTATCGCAAGATGCAGAAGATTGCCATGGATAAGCGCAAGTCGCTGAAGGAAGTCGCCGAAGCGATTCTACTGATGGAACATTGAAGAGGTGACGGCGATCTCCCTCAACCTGTGCAACCTGCCCCCCTGGGCGATCGCCTCACATCATTTTAATATCAACCCGCAAAAACTTGAGATTCAGGGCGTGCGCCAGACCAATCGACTCCTCTTCGAAAGGTTGGCCCAGCTTGAGACCGTTGAAGAACGCGGCACGCAGTTTCACGATTACATGGATGTCAGGTTTCAGCTCCACCAGTGGCAGGAGCAGGAATCGAAGAGCAGTCGCAAAAGCTTAAAAAACAGTTACCTGCGTTTTTTGCGGGGCTGGCTGTTCGACAGCAACTCGATCGAAGCTGCGGTCCTCAAGGGCTGGGTCGAATCACGCATCGGCCTACTGCCGACCTTTCACCATCAGCCGATTCGGGACATTGAAGATGATGCTTATCAACGCTTCACCTTCGATCGGATGAAGGGGGCCGAACGGACCAGTGCGATCTTTTCGCAGTTCGACCTGCTCTACGAATATATCCAGTACGAACTGGAGGGTCGCTATCCCGAGCAATCCCATTTGACACTCTATCGGGGGATCAATGATCTGGATGAGCATCAGGTTCTAAAGCAGTATTCAAAGAGGAGCTACCTGTTGAAACTCAACAATCTCAACTCCTTTACCGATGATTTCGAGCATGCCTGGGAGTTCGGTAACCGGGTGCTAAAGCAGACATACCGTTGGTCAAGGTTCTGTTTTGCGGCGGCCTGCTGCCGCGCTCCCTGTTTAAGGGAGAAGGAGAATTTCTGGTCATCGGCGGTGAATATGATGTCGAGGTTTTGACCGGTGGATGACAGCATTTTACAGCGCAGCCGGGCTTCTTTTCTGGGGCTTGCCCTAGGTGATGCCCTGGGTGCGACAACCGAGTTTATGACGCCCAGAGAAATCAAGGCGCAATACAAGGTCCACAAAAAGATTCGTGGAGGTGGTTGGCTGGGGATTAAACCGGGACAGGTCACAGATGACACCGAAATGTCGCTGACAATTGCCCGGGCCGTAGATACCGCTGGCGGATGGGATTTGCAGGGGGTTGCAGAGAACTTTCTGGCCTGGATGAGGAGCAAACCGATCGATATCGGTTCGACGGTGCGTAAAGGGATTGTTAATTTCCGGCGCACCGGAGAACTGGCAGTCGCAGCAAACGATTGGGATGCCGGTAATGGTGCCCTGATGCGCATGATTCCG
>JAKIUS010000085.1 GCA_021647445.1 Geopsychrobacter sp.
CTGATCGATCGTTTCAGTTGGTATGAGATGACGCAATTACTCGAAACCCTTAAGACCGGCAGTTTGATTGAAGCTGCGGTCGATCATGTATATGGTGATTATGCCGTCGATTTAGCCCTGCTCGAACTCGACTGGCGACGACAACTCTGATCCCTGTTGCCCGGTCGGGGATTTCTTCTTGCCCGAATCATACCCATCGTCTAAACTTCGTTTTTGTCCGACTTTATTGCTATCTCATAGCTGTTTAAAATAAGGAGATTATTTTTACTAACGAACCAGGTTCAACCCCCTTTCAGGTCGATTTGCGACGTCATCTGCGTGAGCGTGAAGAGGATCGCGATCTTACGCGGGTTATCTGCGAACTGGCGACGGCGAGTCGTTACATTATTAATTCGATTCGAACCGGCGAACTCGGGGTGGCCGGAACCTCGAATCTGTACGGGGAATCCCAGCTTAAACTTGATGTGCTCGCCGATCGAATTATCCGTAAACGCATGACCCATACCGGAGTGATAGCGAGTATCGCTTCTGAGGAGGATGGCGAAATTCAGATCATCGACCCCGATGGGAAATATTCCCTCGCCTTCGATCCTCTGGATGGGTCTTCGCTGGTCGATGTCAATCTGGCGGTAGGAACCATCGTCGGTATCTATAAGGGTGCCGATGTCTTAAGCCCGGGGCGTGAGATGATTGGTGCCCTGTATGTGCTTTACGGCCCGCGTTGTACCCTGGTCTATTCAACCGGCAATGGCACCCATGAATTCGCAATGAACGCCCTGATGGAGTACACCCTGGTTCAAGAAAATATCCAGATTGCCGAACAGGGGAATATCTACGCCCCCGGTGGGACGCGCAACCAGTATACCCCGGGAGTCGAAGCCTTTGTCAGCCACTTAGAAGAGCGGGGCAGTAAGTTGAGATACAGCGGTGGATTCGTGCCGGATATTAACCAGGTCCTGATCAAGGGGCATGGTGTTTTTCTCTATCCACACCTTAAGAATCTTCCTCGGGGTAAGTTGCGTCTGCTTTACGAACTGAACCCGATGGCCTTTCTGGTTGAGCAGGCGGGTGGTGCCGCTTCGAACGGTCATCAGCGGATTCTCGATCTTGTTCCCGAGGGAATTGAGCATCGTGAGCCAGTTTTCATCGGCAGTAAGGCCGATGTTGCCAAGGTTGAAGAGTTGATTCGTGCCCTTGAGTCCTGAGTGAATTCTTGCGGAGTTCTCTTGTGAAACATTTTTTGCTGCTTTTACTCATCCTCTGTCCTTCTTTTGCGGAGGCCCAGATTACCCAGCGTGATTGGGCTCTGCAATTGATCGACAGCCTTGGTTGGTCTTTTGGCTTGCCAGAGAAACCGACCGATGATGATTATGCGCGCATGCTTGACGGCAACCGAGTCTATCGGGTTGAGGCCGAAGAGGCTTATCAGCGTGGTGACCGCGTGGCGGTTATGCAGTTTAAGACCTTCGGTGAGTTTAGCGGTGATGGCTGGCTGAACGGCATCAAGAATCGGACGCAGGCCCATCTTAAATTTAACCTGCCACATGCCGGTCGCTATAAGGTGAGGGCACGTGTGCGTCTGCGCGAGCATCATCTGTTGATCGGCGGACGTGATTTCAGGATGAGCGGCAGTAATCAATTTACCGATGTTGAGGTTGGTTATGTTGAGATGCAGTCAGGAGAGCAGGAGGCCGTTGTCCAACTGCGGCCGAATGGCAGTATTGATTATATAGAGCTTGAGGCAGAACCCTTTGCGCCGATTCGACCTGCAGGGGGGTGGAACTTCGACGCCGCATTGACCCCCGAAGTTGCCGCGCGGACCACGATCCAGTCACTCAATCTGCAAAACCAACTCCCTTTAACAGCGCAGAGTTTAAACCTCGAAGCTGAAAATCTGGTTCAACCTGCGGGGGTTCGCATCTATCGGGGATCCAATAAAGGGGAGGCGAGCGGTGGTCGTTATGTGCAGGTCGGAGCGGCGCCTGTCGAGCTTAATTTTTACGCCGTAAACCTTGCAGACGGGGTGAAGGATCTGGTGCTGCGTGCTGCCAGCGGCAAGGTGCTGAGGGTGAAGTTTGAGGGCTATCTGGAGTCACAGGTACGCTTCGATTCTCGTTTTACCGACCGGGTTCTGGGGACCTTCTTTGTCCCGCAGGGTGACATGTCGATCAGGGTTCAATTGCCGGCAGGTGCCTCCGTCGATCGTTTAGAGCTTCGCTCAAGGCGTGCCGGGCGGCAGGAGATGTTGAAGCTTGTCGGTCTTAAGGATTCCGCAAAGGTGAAGCCGCGTGATTTAAACAATCTGTCGGCCCTTATCTATCGTTTAAAGGCTCTGCGTTAAGGGGCCATCGTTCCCGCTTATTTCTGGTACTTTTTTATGTAAATAACCACAGCCAACGAGGGGGGGCGTGTGAATCTGGTTGGTTTTTGTCTGGTTGGCTATGTTGCAGGGCTGTTGCTGGCTCCGTATTTCGATCTGCCGTTCATTCCGTTGCTTCTTCTTGCCTGTTTCTCTTTGCTGCTCCTCTTTTTCAAGCGTAATTCGCGCATCGCTTGTTATCTTCTGTTGCTTTTCTGCTTGCTGATCGGTCTGTTGCGTGATGAGGCATTATTCTCTTCCCACAACAACCCGCTCGACCCCTTTGTTGGTACGAAATTGGTGAGAATCTTGGGGCAGGTTCTTGCGAGCCATGAACGTCCCCGAGGCGGTGTCAGTATCGATCTTGCGGTGGAGCGTCTCGGTCCCGATTTGCATGCCAGAGGGTACGGCCAACGCCTGCGGTTGTATGTCGGGCAGGCGACGGTGGTTCCCGTGGTCGGGAGTTCGGTGATTTTTGCGAGTCGTATCCGTCGCCTGAGTAGTTTTGGCATTCCCGGGGAGTTTGACTATGTCCGACATCTCTCCTATCGGGGGATACAACATTCCGCTTATCTGTCGCACTCAAGGAGTCTGGCGGTTTTTGCCCCGCCCGAGGGGGAATATGCGACCTGGATTGATCTTGTCCGTCGCGCTGGATTGCGGATTCTGGATCAGGGACTTTCGCCCGAACGGGCACTATTATTGAAGGGATTGTTGCTTGGCGAAAAGAGTGCCATGCCGCAAGAACTGCGCCAAACACTCGCAAATGGCGGTATTGCACATCTGTTTGCAATCTCTGGACTTCATCTCGGTCTGCTTGCTTTTCTGCTTTATTGCCTGTTTAAATTTCTTTATGGCCGCTCGAGCCGACTGCTACTCTGGCAGCCACCGCGTCGGGTTTTATGGTTTCTGATTCTGCCGTTGTTATTTCTCTATCTGCTGTTAACTGGCGATGCCTTGTCGACCCGTCGTGCCTTTTATGCCCTGTTGGTTCCGGTGGTGCTTTCTCTTCTTCGGCGTCGCGTTGACCCGTTGCACCTGCTATTCGGGCTGGCTTTTCTGTTTTTGTTGTTTGAGCCCCTGGCATTGTGGCAACCGTCGATGCAACTCTCTTTCAGTGGTGTTTTGGGTATTTTGTTGTGGCAGCAGCCCGTACAGCGGCTGTTGTCTTCCTGCCCAGGGTTTGTGCGTTATCCGCTTATGTTGTTTGCGATCAGTCTGGCTGCCTTTCTTTCAACCTTGCCGTTTGTCATTATGTCTTTTCACCCAATCGCACCTGCCGGACTGCTTGCGAATTTGTTTGCAATCCCATTGGTCAGCTTTGTCGCCCTGCCGACAGGTCTCTTCGGTTTGCTGCTCAGTAGCTTTTGGGCAAGTGCTGGTGCGTTGTTGCTGGGTTTTTCTGCAACGCTGTTACAATGGGTGGTTCGTTTTTCCAGCTGGATCAATGATCTGCCCGCACTCTCCGCACAGCGTTTATTTTTGACCCTGCCTGAGAATCTCGCCCTTTTGTTGTTCTGTTTCTCTCTTCTTATCGGCTGGCGATTTCGAAGAGGGTTATGGTTGCTGATTCCTGCGGTTTGTCTTATGGGTATTAGCCCACGGGATAATACGACTGTGGAATTGATCATGTTCAGTGTCGGGCAAGGGGAGTCGATGCTGTTGCGGGTCAACGGTGAGAATTTTCTTGTTGATGGTGGCGGTTTGCGCAGTAAGAGTTTTGATGTTGGAGAACGGTTGCTGGCTCCTGCCCTCGGTCGCCTGGGGGTGGATAAACTGGCTGCCGTGCTTCTGACGCATAACCATCCAGACCATAGTGGTGGTCTGGCTTATATTGTCGAGCATTTTAAGGTGCGACAGTTCTGGAGCGGAGTCCCTTTGCAACGGCTTGCTCCTAACCTGCGTTCTATACTGCAGGAGAAAGAAGTGGAGTTGCATGAATTTAAACAAAAGGGTTGGCATCGCGAACAGATTGGTCAGCGAACCTCGGTGTCTTTGTATATTGCCCAAGGCCTGAGGGGAGAGAATAATCGTTCCCTCTGCCTTTACCTTACAACGCCTGCAGGAGGAATCCTCTTGACCGGGGACCTTGAGGCTCAGGGTGTCTCGGCCTTATTGCAGAGTGCGATTCCCGGACCGGTCGTATTATTGAAGGCTCCTCACCATGGCAGTGCAGGGTCGAAGCCTAGGCAGCTCGTTGCGCAACTTGGGCCCGAGTTGATTCTCGCCTCCGTAGGGTATGACAATCCTTATCATTTTCCTTCGTCTCGGTTGCTGGATCAAGCGGCAAAGGATAGTATAAGAGTTTGGCGGACTGATCTTGATGGAACGGTTCAGGTGCGTGTTGAGGGCAAAAAGTGGCAGGTTCGTCATTGGTCAAAAGGGCTTTTCCGTTGACAGTTCAGCCTGATCCTGATAGAAAAACTTAATAGAATACGGGAGCTTTATTTCATGGACCAGGCCAGGATACTCGTTGTTGATGATGAACTTTTCTTTCGTCAGCTTTACCACGACCTTCTCAGCGAGTGTGGTCATAGGGTTGAAGTTTATGACTCCGGTGATGATGCCATAGCGCGTTTGGCCGGCGGCGGCATCGATCTGGTGTTGACCGATATGGTGATGCCCGGTCGTTGTGGTCTCGAAGTGTTGCGCGCCGCGCGTGGCCTGGTCGACCCTCCAGAGGTCATTCTGGTGACCGGACATGCCAGTCTTGAATCGGCAATTCATGCCCTTAAGAACGGTGCTCGCGATTATCTTGTGAAGCCGTTTAATCCCGAAGAACTTAAACATCTCGTTAAAATCTGTCTTGAACAACGTCGTTTGTTAAATGAAAACGTACAGTTGCGTCAGCAGATTCATCTTTTCCAAAATGGCCAGTCACTCTCTTCACTTATCGAACTCGATCGCTTATTGCCACGTTCATTGGAGATTTTCCAACGTGAACTGGGTGGCGGCTATGCCTTCAGTGTCCTGCTGAGTGACGAGAATGAATATTCAATACAAGAAGCCATCGGGATTGAGCGCAGTCAGGCCGAAAATCTCTTACCGCTGTTACCCCGGCTCCTTGACGATGTAACCGGTCTTAAGTGTTTATCTTCTGATCAGTTGCGGCAGTTTGCGCAGGAGAACTACAAATTTGATTCTCTCTGTGTGCTGCCTCTCTACAATGAAGGGGAATTAAAGGGCGGGCTGGTTTTCGGCGATGGGCCGCTGGCGATGATGAATGAAACCTTCCCTAAAGAACGCCTGCATTATCTGGCTGAGCAGGTTGCGCTCGGCTTTGAAAATTCCAGTCGCTATCAGGATGCACAGGACCTGATGTACACCGATGATCTCACCGGTCTCTATAATTATCGCTATATGCAAATTGCCTTGAATCAGGAGTCGCGTCGTTCCCAACGCTATGGATTGAAATTTTCATTGATCTTCCTCGATCTCGACCGCTTCAAGGGGATAAATGATCGCCACGGGCATCTAGCTGGAAGTGCGGCCCTGCAGGAGGTCTCGCGACTGCTGCGTGGTTGTGTGCGCGAAGTCGATACCCTGTTTCGTTTTGGCGGTGATGAGTTCACCGCGCTGCTGGTTGAAACCGATGCGACGGCGGCGCGAGTGGTTGCGGAACGAATTCGTAAGAGCATTGCCGATCATTCCTTCTTGAAGGACCACGAGCAACCCTGTCGCTTGACAACCACTGTCGGATTTTCAACCTTTCCTTCTGATGCTCTGGACGCAACCGAGTTGCTTGAACTTGCCGATCGTGCCATGTATGACGGCAAGCGTGTGCGTAATGTTATTCGTGGCGTTGAGGAGCTTGGCCACGAATGAAATTGTTGTTGCAGTTTTGTCTCCTGGCCCTGTTGCTCGGACTGACTCTCCCTTGTGTCGCTGACTCTTCCTTAGTTGATCATTATCGCAAGGCTCTCGACGCCGATCCGCAAAATCCGACTTTACGTTATCATCTTGGCGTCGCCTTGTTGAATCAAGGTGAAAATAAACAAGCGATTAAAGCCTTTCGCAGGGCCTATCCGACGTTGTCTGATGATGCCGAAATTAACTTTAATCTCGCCCTCGCCTATAGCCGGATATCTGATCCAGACAGTGCATTGATTTATCTTGATCAAGCCGCAGCAGAGACCGTCCCTCAAACCGATGTTTACCCCCTTAATACGATCTATTTCAATCTGGTTATTCTGTATGAGCAGCAGGGTCGGCTTGATGATGCGGTGGTCTTGCTGAAGCGACTCCTGCGTGAAAACCCGACTTCCCTCGATTCTCTGAGAATGCTGGCCGAATTTCAGTTGCGGTTAGGACGGGTTGATGAAGCGACATTGCTGTTCAGTGATTATCTTAAGCGGGCCCCGACCGATTCCGAGATGCGCGAATATATTTTTGCCAGCCTGTTTAATCGCGGTCTTAAAGCCTACGAGAATAAAGAATTTAAGCGGGCCACAATCGAGTTTAAGCGCGTTTTGCAGTTTAGGCCTGAGAGCAGTCTTGTTTTGTATTATCTCAGTTTGCTCGATTATCAGCAGCAGAATTTTGAACGGATTGCCGAACGTTTGCCCCAACTGTATGAGCGCCTCAAT
>JAKIUS010000086.1 GCA_021647445.1 Geopsychrobacter sp.
CAATACCGCTATTGTGTCCAATAGGCGTTGACGTCAGACACCCCCCGATATCATTAAAACTCTATCAGTGAACATCCGATCTCTCTCGATTAAATTCACACATCTGTTTTACCAAACTAGGCCAAGGTGGTGCTTCATATCCGGTTGCTTCGCGAAAGCGCTCAGCATTCAACGACCTATCGATCTTGACACCTTCATCCGGCACGATATCGATGGTCTTGCCATACTCATCAGCTACTAATTTGAGCAAATCATACTTGGCAATAGGTGCCGATGCAACATGATAGCGTCCTGATAATTTGGGCTGGATCAACACAACATCGCGAACAATCTTGGCGAATTCATCTGTTGGAAGGCCTGAAAAATATGCGCGTGTATAACCGCTGACCCGTCCTTCCTGGTCAAGGAACCAGCCGACTAAAGCATTCGCACTCATCAATTCATGACCGATAATGGAAGTGCGTAGAGTAATAGTGTGGGCATAGGTTACCTCACCGAGATATTTGGACATTCCATAAAGATCAGTGGCATCAGATCGGTCAGTTTCCAGATAGTTGCCTTTTGTTCCTGCAAAAATACAGTCTGTGCTCACATGGACAAGGCGCGCCCCGCTTAATTCACACAGCCGGGCCAGGCGGTGTGGTAGCATCGCATTGATCGGCAGCGCCTGCAACGGATCATTCGCATCGGCCAACTGCTTGATCAAACCAATGCAGTTCACCACGACCTGTGGCTTTACCTCTGCAAAAATACGTGTCAAGGCATCCTGGTTTTCGACATCAATACCGCTCAATATATTGCCGCCTTCCTCCGGCGTGAAGAAGCGCTTCACCGAGGAAGAGCGCGCCGTGCCATATACCTCCAAACCTCTCCCCTGCCAAAGCACGCGGTACATCGCGTTGCCAAGCATACCACTGATACCAAAAATCAGAATTCTCATAAATTACAATCCCGTTCATTTTTCTGTAATGTGTATAAAGTGATCTATTAGCTTGTGCACCTGTTTTTTTGGGTCGAAGTGAGCATCGAAATACTCGCGACCATTTTTTCCAAGACGAAGTCGTTCCTCCGGCGATAAAGCATACAAACGCCGTACTTTATCCGCCAGCGCTGTTCCGTTTTCTGCCGGGCAGGAAAAGCCTGCTCCTGCCTCTAAAACAATGCGCGCTCCCTCACCGTTCAGACTGGCAATCACCGGTTTTCCGGCCGCCAGATAAGCTTGCAACTTGCTTGGTATGACAGCGGCGAGTACAGGTGAGTCTCCAAGTGTCACCAGCAATGCGGAAGCTGCAGCAAATATCTCGGGCATCGCCGTTAACGGCAGATGTCCCGTCATCAGAACATTATTCAAATGTCGGCACCTGATTTCCTGCTTGAGCCATTCCGCTTGGCTCCCTCCCCCGACGATATAGAACCTGATATCAGATTGTGTGGCCAGATCTTCTGCTGCCTGCAGAATCGTTTCCATAGACTGCGCCTTACCGATATTTCCGGTAAAAACGACTGAAAATCCTTGTCTTATTTCACGCGCTGTTAGACAGCCTCCTTCATTGGTCGCCGTGTTCAAAGTAGGCTCTGCCGTATTTGGGTAATACAATATTTTTCGGACATCGTTCGTCAATCGAGCGACAGGTTCTCGAAATGCCCTTGACTGAATCATAATTGTGTCCGCGTGCCGATAGATGTAACGAATGATGGCTTCCAAAGATTTAATGACCAAGGGATTCTTTATGAAACCAGTCGCAATAAGACTCTCCGGCCAAAGGTCTTGAACCCAAACCACCACGGAGGCGTGCTTGAGCCGCGCCAAAAAAATTGCTGGCAATACCTGCAGGAGCGGAGCTGGTGCAAACCCTACTACTCCATCATAGTGCTGGCCACGCAATGCCACCGGAGATAATATATAGCCGGTTAAAATAAACGACAGATAGTTGATAGCTAGGCCAAAAGCTGAACCACTGCCCCTCGGCACAAGCGGCAACCGAACCACGTCAGCTCCTGCAAACCGTTCACGCGTGATACTAAGAACCTTATACCCGGGGAAAATCCTCCCGCCAGGATAGTTCGGCTTGCCAGTCAGCACGGTGACGTGCATTCCCTCCTCAACAAGCGAGGCTACCAGTTCATTAATTCGGAAATTTTCCGGCCAGAAATATTGACTCCAAATTAGAATTCTCATCGCAACACTTCCATAAAAAAACCTTCCGCCGTTCCAATCTCTACAGGTGGCTCTACAGCATTGAGGAATCGCTTGACGGCTCGGGCAATCGACACTGGAGACTCAGGATCGAAGGTCTCGGTCGGTTCAATCACGTCTCGTACGAAGTCAAGCTCTGATGCCAAAACGGGCAATCCCGTTTGCGATGCTTCAACAAGCGGGAGGCCGAACGATTCCGACGTAGAAGGATAAATCATGGCACCGGCAGTCCGGTATAGGGCAAAGACTTCTGCGCGAGACATGACCCCCAGATTGACGATATCCAATTCGTGCGCTGCAGAAAATTTTTTGATGAACTCGGCAAGATCGGGATTACTATTTTCATCCAATGTCAAGGCCAGCGAAGGCTTGTGCCCGACATTGTTAAGCAGACGCCAAGCTTCCAGTAACTTCTCGTGGTTCTTATGAGCCTCACCACTGGCGACATACACAAAATCAAACTCACCCTTCTGTGTGGTCATATCAGAAACCGGCAGGGGAGCAGGCGCAAACGGTGCCACCGATATCGGCACGTCGCGCTTCAGCCAGCGCTGCAGCGACGCGGCCATGGAGGGCGTCTGCACAATATAGCGAGAGCACCGCTGCTGAAACCAGCGGCTCCACAGCCGTTCAACGATAAGCCGTACCCTAACGAAAAAAGGGTAACCCGCCAAACTTGTATGCTCAATCAGCAGGCGGTTTTGTATGAACACCACGGAACGTCCTTTTAGTGGCAACAAGGGAGGCAGGCCGTGAAAGCATAGTACCACATCATCGCGGCGACATTGGCGATACAAACGCCATTCCGCAGCCAATCTGCCTCGGAACGAGCGTTTTACAAAATGTATGATCACTCCAACAGGAAGGCGCGAGCAATTTTTCAGGCGTCGGTCCAGTTGCATCCAGTCAAATTGCTGAATCGGAACAGACAGTAGTTTCAATAACAATATGACTCCCCCGCCAATATGCACAGAAGGAGCGTGTAACAAAACGCGCATAATTTAATATACAATCCTCTAATCTGCATTTCCCAAAAATGTGCGCCAACCGGCATCGCATTGAGACCTGTTGAATGGTCAATATCCAATTGCTTCGATGTGTGCCCAGAGTTTATCACACTCCCACTTGCACACTATTCTTTTGTGTTATAAATCCTGAAATATTTCATCGTAAAATGCAATAGCCTGTTTTTTCAACACCTTCTGATCCAATCTTTCTTGTACGGTTGACCAGTTTAATTCGGCAGCCTGATCCACAAGAGGATTATTGGTCACTGCGTCAAGCAACCGATCAGCAATCAAGTTGATATCGTCGGGAGGTATGATAAAGCCGCTTTTGCCATCTTCAATCCACTCGTCGCAACAGGCCGTATCGGTCTGAATGGGAAATGCCCCCATGGCAATAGCTTCCAGCATTGATGTACTAATAGCATCCGAAACACTTATGCCCAGATAAATCCGTGCCCGACTGAACATTCTAAGTACGGTATCGTGCGAGGAATGGGGCAGTAAGGTGATGTTCAATCCCAGAGAAATCCCTAGCTTTTCAGCGCGAGCAGCGACGTCTGGCGATGCTGAAAAGACCACGATCTGGTAATTCTTCAAAGATGATGCGCAACGCTCAATAACATCAAGCGCCATCAAGCCGCGTCCTGCAAAATGCTGATATCCCTTAACCATAATCAGCCGACGCTGTGATGGCAGATATGTTGCGCGCACCAGACCGATTTCGGCCAGATCCAATCCGCCGGTATTCGGCATCACTTGCATCGCCTTGCCGGTCAGGCCCAGCTCGTGTGCCAGACCTACATCTCTTGCACATTCGCAGGAATAAAAATCAATATTGCGAAGTAGACGAGAAATCTGTTTTCTGTGATCCTCGAACTGGCGGTAATAGTAAATATCGCTCCCCCAATTGGTTGCAATCCAGGGAGGGAAATCAGAATTACTTAACTCCTTGGCCCGCAATACATTGTATCCACAGTGCTGGAATTCCAAGGAATGGATAAGGTCCGGTTTCAGATTAGCAATCAATCGAGCTAAAGCCCGCGGACCATAAGCATAAGGGGCCTGTGCATCCGATTCTCCAAGACGTACACGCTTCGCTCCATTAAGAATACGCGCCATTGGAGATGGTACTAGGAGAGGATAGATCGTATGCACCGGCAGCTTGTTGGGATGCTGACTCTCCTCAAGACCCGACAAACCGCCGAGCAATTTACGCGGATTGGTTAGGGCGGTCTTCGCTATTAATCTCGGACTGATCAGCCGCCAAGGCTGGTGGACGGTCACTCCCTGCATCTCGGGATGCACTGGAAGATAATTCACTGGGAAGATATGGAGGTCCCATTCCTGATCGGCAATTTGTTTAATCCAGCGCACCGTGTGCATGCTCATTTGCATTGCTACAAAAAGAATTTTACGCGTCATGCCACATCCACTTTGTGCAAGATACTTTTAAAACGTTCGACTACCTGATCCACGCTATAACTCATTCTAAACTCTTCATTGCACCATGGTTCGCTCGTACCGGATGCGACATAGTCGACAGCCTCCTCAATAGCGCTAGCGATACCCTCGATATCGTTCGGGTGGGCCTGCCAGCAAGCGAGACTATCAAGGATATCCTTTGAGGCCCCAGGGGGAGCCAACCCGACGATTGGCCTACCCGTCCCCATATAGTCAGACAGCTTACTGGGAACAAACAGATTTTGCTTTACGTTAGCTTCGATGAGAAGAAGAATATCTGAATCATACATCTTTTCAAGAGATTCCACATACGAAACATTTGATACCGAAGTAACCATGCCATCAGGCAACGAGCATGCAGCTTCTGTCTCAAGCATGTCTGATGGAACACGTCCAACCAACTCGATATGCAAGGCGTCTCGCAGATCCGGACGTCGGATCAACAGTTTGTTGAGCGCTCGAAACAGGGATTCGGGCGAACGCTGTGCGAACAGCACTCCGACATATCTCAATGTTATGCGTTTGTTAGTTGCCTTCGGCCGTTGCGGAAAAATCGCATCATCATACGGATGCGGAATGACATCAGTTTTCGCGTAAAACTGCGCCCCATATTTTTTCGTCATCAGATCACGTGAGTATTTAGAACTGTGAATAATGAAATCAGCTGCTGCAATAGCTTTGGGTTCCTGCCAATTGCTCCAGAATCGAGTAAACCATCTTTTCACAAGCGGATTGTCTGCCCACGGATCACTGAACTGCGCAATCCAGCAGATCTCAGGGCGATACTGTTTCAGTTTTTGCATTACGGAATTAATCGAATGGAACGGAGACCACGTGATAATGGCATCGTATTGATCTAGGTCCATTTGCATCAGCGTATTGAATGCTTGGTTATGCAACACACCCATCAAATCTGGGAGTGCCGACAGTACCTTCAACTGGATCCGCAGCTTGGATATCAGATTATTATGAGGTTGCAGCCTTATGACATTCTTGAAATTTTGTTCAACATACGGCAGGAGACTCTCATCCCTACCTATATATACCGAGAAAGGATCCGCACATAATACGTTCACATGGTATCCCTGACGCACCAATGCTGCCATGGGCTTGACAACGACTGGCGTCATCTGAGTCTGTATAGGTGGGAAAGCATAACTGAAAAGGAGTATGCGTTTTTTTAGAAATTTTTCTTCCAGAGGTCGCGCCAACACTGAGTTTTCGTCTGACATCTTTCTGGTCACGTCACGCACTCCATCGATCTCAGCTGAATATTGCTTGCGCGTGGCGCGGCGAATGTCTTTTATGGCCTTGGTCGATGCGGTGCGAGGCCGTCCAGGTTTCCTGTTCATCGTCTCTCCTTGGTGGTAACGATGAGCCCAAAACCCTCTTTTATGCAATACCGCTATTGTGTCCAATAGGTGTTGACGTCAGACAGTTTTCGCCAAGGCCATTCGCGCTAGAGCAACAATCTGGCGTAACAGTCCAAAATTTTTTAATGCAAACATACTCTCATATTCCTGAACTATGTTATCAAATTCATGTGCCACAGCAATGAAACAAGTCCTCTTAAATTCGCAGCCAATCAACGCTGCTTAAAACCGCAATTTCAACAACTAATCTTTCTTCATGATCTTTCTAAACCTTGGATGGCCATAACGCTTACCATTTGCAACAACACACCTAGAAAATGCCTCGGCTTCAAAATCCTGCCGAGATATTCCAAAAACAACTGTTGCACTTCAAATGTGAATCCACCTCACCGAGGGCCGATTTTTAGATCCTGAAGGGACCATAGTCCAAGGCACTTGTCCGCAAACAGTTTATTACCTTCCGTGCAACCCTCGTTTATAAGCTCTAGCGGTTCTGGAAAATTAAACGGTGCCAGCTGCTTGTTTAGCGGTCTCCAGAACCCTGAGCCCAGATCTTCATTTTTCTTGCGCGCTGTAAAGGTCGTGGTCAACAGATATCTGGCACCTGAGCGTTTGAAGTTTGCCAGCACGTTCAAGGAGTCCTCAAACGATAGATGAACAAGGCAGTCACGTGAAAAAATGAGATCAGCCTTTGGTAGATCGGCATCCGCCAGATTCATGCTCTGAAAAGATATTTTTGAATTCCCAAAGGCCTGCTGATTTTTTTCGACAAGCGCCTCGACAATATCCAGACCGATATAGTGCTCGACAGGAAGATCAACTTCCTTCATCCACATCCAGTCGCCACAAGGCGCATCAACAAAGCTTTTGATTTCGAGCTGACGTAAAAG
>JAKIUS010000087.1 GCA_021647445.1 Geopsychrobacter sp.
ATATGGATACTCTCACGCGCCAACTGTTCTTTGGCGACCATCTGCCCCTTGAGGCCATAGAGAGCGTTTAATATGCCGACTGTGAATGATGAACTGGAACCCATGCCGCTGCGCGCGGGGAGATCGCCGTCATGGTGAATCTCGAGACCATCATACATGTTTAGAAAACGGAGCGTTTCTCGCGCCGACGGATGCTGTAGCTCCTCAAACCGCTGAACACTTTCAACGGCCGAGTAGACCAACCGCAGGCGATGCTCAAAAAAAGGCGGCAGTTTTCGAATCGAGATATAGCAGTACTTATCGATGGTCGTCGACAGCACATCCCCACTATTTTTCAGGTACCAGCCAGGAAAGTCTGTTCCGCCGCCAAAAAAAGAGATGCGGTATGGAGTTCTCGAGATGATCATTTAATGCCCCTTTTACCTCAATCGGTGAACAACCTGTCAAGGCTCTGGATCAGACATTTGAAAATAGGTTGGGCTGCATGATCTTGTAGCCCTTAAGCAACTCAATGATTCCACTATCCAGGCTGTGATCAGGTTTCCAGCCAAGGGATTCGAGCTTCTCGTTACTGATCAGGTAGTCGCGCTTATCAGGATCTTCTCCCACTGCAGCCGCCTGAATATAAAAATCGGGCACGTACTCCTTAATTTTTTCGCAGAGTTGCCGCTTGGTCAAGTTGGCCGAACTGAGTCCGACATTGAATGGCTGGCCCTTCATCCGAGCATAGTTTTCAATCCCGAAACAGAAAGCCTTAGCGACATCGCGAATATGAATGAAGTTGCGCCGAAAATGTTCTTCAAAAAGAATGATGGAGCGGTCTTTAAATGCGCGATAGGTAAAATCATTGACCAGCAAGTCGAGCCGCATCCTTGGACTCAGGCCGAAAACCGTTGCCAAGCGAAATGTCACCGCGTTGCCCTTTTCATGTAAGCGTTCTTCAATCGCCACCTTGGTTCGGCCATATTCCGAGAGTGGCCGTAGCGGTGATTCCTCGGTGCAATAAGCGTTTTTTGCGCCAATGCCGTAACCGCTATTGGTCATGGGGAAGATCACCATCTGCTCTGGCGAAAGCAGGTCGATAATTTTTAGGTGGGCATCGTAATTGACGAGTTTTGTTACGGTTGGGTTTATCTTGCAAGCTGGCGCGCCGACGATGGCCGCCAGCATGACGATGACATCAAACTGTGGCAGCAGTTTCGCCATCAGGGCTTCATCACAAATATCGCCCTTGATGAAGTCAAATTTGAGGTTTGCGCAACATTCAAGCAGCGAAGCCTGCCTAAACAGCAGGCTATCCAGAACCGTTACCCGTGCCCCCTGATTCAGTAAATGCGAAGTCAAGACGGAGCCGAGGTAGCCCGCACCGCCGGTCACTAATATTTTCAAATTTTGCACACTGAACTCCTTAAAATCTCAGGAAAGTCGATTGCTGGCCCTTAAGTAGCGAATAACAACAAAGCAACGACTATTTCAGGTTTCTCTCCAGCTTACGGATGAACGCTTCGGCACGACGGAAATCCTCAGGGACCCCGATATCGATAAAATCTCCTTGATACTCTGCCGCTGCCAGCTTCCCGAGCGTTACGAGTTGAGGGAACAAATCCCTCTCCAGCGAAGAAGCACCTTCGGGAAGTCCCTGCAAAAAACTTTTCCGACACCAGTATAGTCCCGCATTGATCAACACGTTTTTACCCACGGGACACTTCTCGACAAAATGCGTGACATACCCCTCAGAAAGGGCAACTTCACCATAACGCGTACCATCTTCAACCCGCCGCAATGCCATGAAACATTCGGCGGATTGTCGCTGCCCATCCTCAAGAAAGCCGTTAAGATCAAAATTAAAGTATGAGTCACCATTCAACAACAAGAAACGATCTTGTAACAATGGCGCGACATGCCTAAGTGCTCCACCGGTCCCAAGCGGTTCGGTTTCTACAATAACCTCTAACTTCAATTTCCCGTCAAAGAAACTGTCTGTGGGGAAAAGAGCTTGTACCACTTCAGCCCGATATCCAGCCAACAGAATCACCTGGGAAATACCTGCGGTAACAAGTTGAGCCAGCAGATAAGACACAAAAGGTTGACCCGCAACATCTAGGCAGGGCTTCGGAATGTTCTGTACCAGAGAGCCGAGTCGAGAACCGATACCACCGACAAGAACCAGAGCCTGCATACTTAACTCGCCTTTAAATTTACAGTTTCAGAAGAACCGGCACTCTTTACTCTGTCGTGAGTACCGTCGGAAAAGCATTCCACATATCAGGAGGTTGTTGACTATCCATGATCCGGGTGCAAATCCGTCTGTTTGGCCCAGATTTCAGTCTCTTTTCGACCAATAGCTACGGCTATTACTCTCAAATTAGCTAAAATCTGATCTCAAACAGACAAATTTTCACTTCAGCGCAGATTCAACGTTAACATTCTTCCTTCGGCATAAACTGTCGATAACTTTACTGAATTATCTCTAGCAGGGCAGACGTTACTCTTTGCTGTTGCTCACATGTTAAGCCCGGGAAGATGGGTAGAGTGAGAATTTCAGCGTAGGCCGCTTCTGCGTGCGCACAGTGCCCGGGCGGCAGACCTAAACGCTGTTGATAATAGGAATGAAGATAAACCGGAAGATAATGAACGTTACAACCAATCCCCTTGGAGCGCAGTCGTTTGAATACGGCCTCACGGTTCGGAACCCGCACAACATATAGATGATAAGCATGAGAAACTTCGTCCCGACACCTCAGCGGGGCAATTACACTGCCAGAAAAGGCCAGATCATACGCGCTGGCCACTTTTTGGCGGCGACTAATCCAGTCCGATATTTTCATCAACTGACTCATCCCCAGAGCGGCATGAATATCGCTCATGCGGTAATTGTAGCCTAGGTCAACCATGTCATAACGCCAGGCTGCCTGCTCACTTCGTTGCCAATGATCAGTGGTAATCCCATGGGTTCGAAACCGGTACAGCCGTTCAGCAAACTCTGCACTATTAGTCACCACCATCCCCCCTTCAGCAGTGGTAATAGGCTTCACTGGATGAAAACTGAAAACGGTTAAATCTGCCAAGCCGCCACAAGGGCGCCCCTGATAGGTTGCTCCAAGGGAATGACAAGCGTCCGAGAGTAGATAGATACCATGCTTATCGGCGATTTTTCGCAGGGCCTTATAATCACAGGGCTGGTCAGCATAATCTACCGCGATGATAGCCTTCGTTCGAGAGGTAATTTTTTCTTCTATCAGCAATGGATCGATCAGCAGGTCCTCTGCACGGACATCAGAAAAGACCGGAGTTCCACCCTGAAAAATTACCGCATTGGCAGTACTGACAAAGGTCATTGGCGGGACAATAACTTCATCACCAGAGCCAATACCGATAGCATACATGGCCGCATGAAGAGCTGCTGTCCCACTGGAAACAGCCACCGCATGTGCCCCCTCAACAAAATTGGCTACAGCTTTTTCGAAGGACTCTATTGCTGGGCCAGTTGTCAGCCAGCCTGATCGCAGAACATCGACAACAGCCTGGATGTCAGCTTCATCAACAGATTGTCGCCCGTAGGGTATACAAATTTGCTCAGACACTCTGCATCTCATATTCAGCTACAAGCTTTTTGAGATCAGCCACAGATAGCCATTGTGGGTTATTTCCGCTTGAATAGCTTCTACCTACCGGATAAAGCTTGCCACCCCACTTTTTTATACAATCAGCATTCATGCTGGGAAGAATGATAAAGTAATCATCAAATTCAAGCGTGTTTGGGGCATCGGTTTCAGTGATCATTTCTTCATGGATTTTTTCTCCGGGCCTGATGCCGACAATTTTCCTTATGCCCCCCGGGGCTATGGCCTCAGCGAGATCTATAACTTTGAAGCTTGGAATTCTAGGCACAAAAACCTCCCCGCCCTGCATACGCTCCAAGGCGCAAAGAACAAACTGAACACCTTCCGCAAGGCTGATGTTAAACCGGGTCATCCGGTCATCAGTAATGGGAAGGACGCCTTCCTTTTTTTTCTTTAAAAAGAATGGAACGATACTGCCACGACTGCCAAAAACATTGCCATATCGTACCACCGAGAACCGAATATCTCGCTTCCCCTTCATATTGTTTGCGGCAATAAACAATTTGTCTGAACATAGTTTGGTCGCCCCGTAAAGATTAATGGGAGCTGCAGCCTTGTCAGTACTGAGACCTACAACTTTCTGCACCCCGAGATCCAGGCAGGCATCAATAACGTGTTCAGTCCCGAGGATATTCGTCCTAATATACTCAAAGGGGTTGTACTCTGCAGCCGGAACCTGCTTGAGAGCGGCGGCATGAATAACAATATCTATCCCCTCTAACGCGCGATGAATTCTGGCCTTGTCTCGAACATCACCCAGAAAAAACCGCATCTGCGGATACTTTCCCCGGGGGTAGCCCTGAGCCATTTCAAACTGTTTCATTTCATCGCGTGAAAACACGACAACCCTCTCCACAGCCGGGTAACGGCTAAAAACTGTTTTTATAAATTTCTGGCCAAAAGAACCTGTCCCTCCGGTAACGAGGATTGATTTATCATTCAACATTGGCTCTCCAATTTCTGCAGCAAGGTCAATGCCTGCCGGTTGCCTGGTTCACGCTCAAGGA
Organism: Geopsychrobacter sp.; assembly: GCA_021647445.1. Classification (GTDB taxonomy): domain Bacteria; phylum Desulfobacterota; class Desulfuromonadia; order Desulfuromonadales; family Geopsychrobacteraceae; genus Geopsychrobacter. The sequence goes on from JAKIUS010000087.1 coordinate 4,631, forward strand.
CATATTCAAAAGCCATACGTGCGCCCTCGACACTATTCAGATTTTCCTGAAAGATTTCTCCCATTTTCAGCATGGAACCCAGATCATCGGGTACCTGCTGCATATATATCGAGTACTCATCGGCGGCTTCCTGATACTTACCGACTAAACGCAACATGTCCGCATAGAGGGGGATATCAACCGTCGATATCCCGGCCAGACATTGATAAGCCGCAAGGCTACTTTCAATATCATCGGCATCCAGTGACAGAGCGGCGATTCGCCTGAGGGCGATCCTAACATGGGAAGCCAGAACATTGGGCCCCAGCAACAGATGATAAGCATTTAGCGCCTCATTGACGCGCCCGTTCAATTCATGGAGAAAGCCCTGAATCAGTGGCTCAAGCTCGATCATCGGGACAGGAAGAACCATATCCACGCAATTCCCGTAGCGTAGAAAGCGTCCATCTCCCTTCATTCCCCGATCGGCAATAGCCCCATCAGAAGAGCGAGTACCTGAAGAAGAGAACCCTATCTCTCGCCACCAGCAACCACCATTAACAACCACAAGCTCAATACGATCAACGTTCTTTCCCGCAAGCCCGATAAGGCTCGCTCTAGATTCTAACCGAAACCACTGCTTACCTTCTGGAAGAGGACCCACGGGAAGAGGTGCATCAGGAAAATCAAGGTGTCCCCAATAAACAGTAACCATTTCCTCACCAAGGAAATACCTCAGCCCAATCCGGTCAGGAGGGCAATTCTGATCTAGCAGAATATCTACAAATAAATTATCATCCATGCCGACCTCTACTGGTGCGGCATCCCAAGAGAATACGGCAACACAATCGATAATCTCATGTGACCTCGTCCCCAGCCAGTCCCAGCCCTGGCCCACTTTATTGGTACCTGGGTCATCAGCACAAATAGCCCCCCAACAATACCCATTCCCTGAAGACGGGAGAATTCCGGCGGCATCCCAACAAGCAAGACCACCGTCAATAAGAACGGCAAATCCTTCGACCATGGCACCCTGCAAACCAAGATCGTCGACCGGCACCTTCAAACGGACCCATTCCCCAAGGGCAGGCAGGTCTCCCATTTCCAAAACCAAGTCCGATCTATCCCCAAGGATAGTTTTCGCTTCCCCCCAGAGGGCACGATAACGACGACCATCTACAATCCACTGTAAGATTATGGCGTTTAGTAACCGTCCCTGCCATTGCTCCGGTTCAAGATAACAATCGACAAACAGTGTATCTCCAGACAATAACTGCGTAAAAGAGGCGGAGGATTCCAGACTGGAGCGAAAAGGATTCCCTGGTGTTTGATCAGTGGCCCTCATGGCTACGGCCAGGCAAGAGGTCCAACGAACCTTACCCACCACTGCAACCTTTTCAATCTCCTGTTGGCAGTGCCTGAGTCCGGCGATATCGCCCTGATTAAAGAGTTCAAGCAAGTGCTGATGATTAAATTGCAGTTGATTAACCGGTCGAATGGCAGAATAACGGTTCTTAATCTCTTCAATCTTCCGAGAGAATGATTTTTCTACCTCGGCCAGCAGAGCACTCCCTTCGGCAATGCTCCGACCAGGCTGCCCTGACCAAACAAGCCCCCGCCCTAATTGCTGATCAGCTTGCCACTGTACAGCGAGGGCAGCGAAATCAGGAGGTCCCTGCTCCTCCTCCAGACGCGAGAGAAGCCTCTGCTTACATTTTTCCAACAGCGAGACAAGACTATTCGAAACGTCAAGATAAGTCTTATAGAATAAAACACTTGCCTGCAAAGAACCGTCACCACCCTTTGCCGGATACCGATCTCTGTCTGAAATATGTTGCAAACCCGAACCACCGTATATTCGGATCAACGTAGCAAATTCAAAAGATTTTCCGGACAATCGTCCCTCGATAAGGCTGATGCGTTTGCGCACTGAAAAACCAGCCATTTCAGCCCTGGAAACGAGCAAATCTTCGAGGCAGCCCAGTCCCTCCACAGCAAGATCCCTTACCTGCCGCAAATGCTTTGTCCCCCGCTCCAGCTCCTCAAGTATCTTCCGATAGTGGGAAACTCTCGGCTCTGGGCAAGCAACCGGAAACGAGTTGTCAATAATAATTTCAGCAGAGACCACCTTCTCAAGATTGATATCACCAAGACTCCGATGCAAGACGTTGGGAATAGCTGCTGCGCCAAGAGCAGAATTGATAACTGAGCAACCAACCGCCCGTGCTTTCCTTGCCTGAGCCCCAAGCTCCTTTATGGCATTAGCGTA
>JAKIUS010000088.1 GCA_021647445.1 Geopsychrobacter sp.
CGCCGGCATGAACTTGCGCCCTTTAAAAAAGCGCTCAACCCCCGGATCGATGTCCGGCTCCTTCGGCGGCTCAACAGTTACCGCATCGACCAGCAGGTCATGCAGATCCGAAACGGCCAGACCATGTCGGACGAAGAAGTCTGTCAGGTCCTGGCCGTGGTTCTGCGGGTAATATTTGGGACACTTCGACACCCGGTTAAGCCTCCTGGCCCATCAACGCAGGCCAAACAAACACCCGCACGCTCTTCGCATGGTTCGCAATACATTCAGCCGCCGCAAGCGCCCCCTTGTGTCCGGTGCCATCGGCATCATAGGCAATTACAACATCCCGGTCCGCCATTGCCCGGCTGAACGATTCAAGCCAGGTGCCAGCACCCGCCGTCTGAGTCACCGCATTCAGCCCCTGACTCAACGCGCACAACAGGTCTGACTCGCCCTCGACCAGCCACAACAAACCAGGCTTCCACTGCGATGGCGCAGGGTATAACCGAGTGCGCCCGTAATCGATCGGTATCGATCCACAATCCGGACAGATCTTCTGCTTCTTCTCTTTGCCCCATTTGCCACCGCAGGACTGACACTGCTGGTCGTACCAGCTGATCATCTTCATCTTTTTGGCCCCCGGCTGATACAGGCGGACATTGCACAGCCGCCCCTCATCATCCCGGATCGGCATGGCGATCTTCTTGAATCGGCCCCCGGCCACAAACTCGCGCAAATCCATGCGCGCGATCGCCTCAGCCGTCCAGCCGCGAGACTCCTGCAGCTCGGCGATCCGCTCCGCCGGTAGGGGAGGGAGGGCCTCAAGCACCGCCTCATCGATAAACACATCAGGCACAGGCGACGGCTCAAATTTCGGTTTGATCTTTTGTTTTTTAGCGGGAGATTTCGACGTGGAGCGGGGCACGCTATCCCCAAATTCATCCTTGAAAGCCTTCAGATCCTGACGGTCCAGGCCATTGACCAGGCACCAGAGGTTGACCAGGTCTCCCCCCTCTTTGCAGGACTGGCACTTGTACCAGTCCGAATCAAAATGATAGACAAATGACGCCGATGATTTGTCGTTATGCAGCGGACAATAACCGTGCAGTTTCGCATCGCCATAGACCCGCTCGACCCGAAACAGGCCCTCACCGATCCGGCGGCGCTCATCCGCCGAAAGGTTGTCAGCAGCCCAGCCCATTAGAAGATCACCTCAGAACAAACCATGCTGAACCCCTGTCTCCCTGCTCGCAAAATGAACCAACTCCTGCCGAAACGCCGACTGCAGGGTCGCACACTCCCGCTTAAACAACGGCAGGTCTCTAGCCAACTCGGCCGCGCAAATCCTCCGAAACCCCTGCAGCAACTGGTTGTACTCGTGGGTTCCGGCCTCCATCAGCCAATCAACAAACCCCGCCGGGCAGGTGTTGAATTCAGCCGTTAGCGCATCGACCGACCGGCCAGCATCAACCCGGTCAAACTCTCTGGCGATCGGTTTGCTGCCGTGGCGTTGCAATCCAGGGATTTTCGCCGCCAAACTCATGCAACCAGCCCTGGGCAATTTGCACAGCCCAAACCGCACGATCCGTCACAGCGCTTCTCACGCATCACCGGGCAAACAAAACAGCCCGAAGCCGCCCGCGCCACGCGCATCGACAAAACCTCATCCGCCGTTTCATTACCGTAAAGATCTCTTAAATGGTCATCGCACAGGCTGTGCGAATCATTATCCTGCTCTGGGATACCCTGCTCTTTTTGACAGACGACACAGATCGACCTGACTTCCTGCATAGCAAAATCTCCTGGCAACAACCGTCAATATCAGCTCAGCGAAATACACTCAGCCGAGCGAAAAACACCCTCGACACCCTGAAAATAATCCGGCACAAATTCAAAACAATCCGGTAAATCACAACCATTCGACCAGGCCATCAGCAAATCATGGCAACGCCGAGAAAGTAACGGGCACATCCTTCGTCTCTTGCACACGCTGCAATCAATCCGCATGGCCAACCTACCCCCTATTCCGCAACAACCAGGTAATAGCCCCGAACATGGCGAGCCGTTTCAAAATCAGACGTACCGGCCCAACCCATCACCGCCAGGTACAAAACAAAAAAAGCTAAAGCCAACAGATTCTTCTTCATTTCAATGTCTCCCCAGATCTTTTAGCCAGCCAACCGATCAGCCCTCCGCCCCTGGGGTCAGTAAGCCCACAGAACTTAAATCTTTTATCTTGTTGGTGATCCGCGAATAAGCCGCTTCAAGCACCTGATTGAATGCGCCGCCATCGTCCCGCGGTGACATCAGCAACTGAAGTGCGTGAACCTGCCCTTTAACACGACAAGCCTGCTCAAAATCAAATCGCTCGATCCCCATAAACAGTATGGAAAGCGTGAGCCTTAAAGACCCAATAGAAATGTGCATAATCAACCCTCACCTTGTGTTTTTCCGCCCCCTCTGGCAGGCTATTAGCGCCAACCAAACACCCACCAAAGGAGGAGAGAACCATGACAATTTGTATAGACCCAAAGCCACAGGCCGTTGAAAACACCAGCCACTACCTCAAAAAAGCCATTGAAGCCATCGACAAAGAGCTAGGGGATGGCTTCGCCAAAGAGCACCCCGAACTCATCGCAGCATTTGTTCAATCTGCTGCCTTGGACGGCATCAGGGCTGCGCTGTCAGAAGTTGCCGATGAGATTGGCAACGTGGCGCAAGGGGCCGGAACCTGACACTCAATAAGAAAAACAACATTTTCCGATTTGATCACCTCATTATCGAGCTCAAAGAAGAGCTGCCCCCCCGCAGCGGTAACCCCGGTAATCGTTGCGGGGTGATAAGCCCCTCTTGAATACCTAAGGACCTCTCTACCCATCAGCTCCCGCATCTCTTCCGTTCGACTTGTTTCGCTCATAATTAACCCTCCTTCCCGTTACAGCGATCAACCCTCACGCTGTTCAAGTTCTGGCCTGTGTTGGCCCGGTGCCTCGCACTTGGCTTGCCGCCCCCGCTCAGCCAGCCGACGCTGAAGTTGCGGAGTCAACTGCTGCAGGTAGCTGCACAGTTCGCCAAAAGACGCCTGTTGCTTCGCGGTGCAATCCTCCCAGCGAGGCTGTCGGGTTGCGCGGGCCATAAGTCCCATGGCTATCTCTCCGTTCCGTTCCGGCGAACACCCTCACGCCGTTCAAGCTCCGGCTTGTGATGGCCATGCGCCTCGCACTTGGCTTGCTGCCGAATGCGAATTTCAAGGTGTTCTTCTTCTGTCAAAAAACCACCCTTTTTGACGCTATCAAAAGCCTCTTCAACAGCCCTGGGCACATCCATCAACTGCTCAAGCTTGGCCAGCAAGGTCGCTTTAAAGTGTGGAGCTGTCTCTGGATCCTTGTGAGAAAATATTCGCGCAAGGATTTTAGACGCCTCCGTTGCCTCATCGAGCTCTTCTTGCACTTTTGAAATAATCGCCGACAAGTCGGTTTTGATGTTGTTCAGAGGCGTAAAGGCACGAGGGATGATTCTTTGACAGATAGGACTTTCCATTAATGCGTAAATAAGGATCGAGCGATCATTAAGCCGCTCAGCAATCAACAAGAGATCCTCGTCAGATGGCCCACCCTTGAAGGCATCCTTCTCAACGCAGCTCAGCCATGTCTTCTTTTTTCCGCAGGCGTCAGCCAGCTGTTCAAGGGTTAAACCACCCTTCTTCCTTGCCTCTCTTATTTTGCTGCCTAAACTCATAATCGCCTCGCGTTCGTTGTTTGAGGAAACAATGGTCATTGAAATGCGAACTGTCAAGAGATTAATTCGTTTATTGAGGACATATGCAACAGGCTACCCTTTACTGGCCGCATATAAGTGCTTAATTTCTATGTCGTTCTTTTATTGCGAATTTTGTTTTATTTTTGCGGAAAATGTGTAAAATTTCCGCATGAAGACAATCAAAGAAGACGTCGGCGCAAGGATCCACAGCATCAGAAAGAGCCTTGGTTTCTCTTTGTCGGAATTCGGAGACACATTGTGTCTCGGCAAGACAGCGGTCCACCAGTATGAGAAGGGGATGACCAGCCCAAATTTCGAAGTAGCAATAAAGATAGCCAAAATGGGTGACGTCAGCCTTGACTGGCTGATCGCTGGCAAAGAGCCTCAACAAAAAAAAGGGCGGCTCACAACAGAGCAGCTCTTTGCCGGAGCCATCAATAACCCTGAGTTCATGCAAAAAATATCTGCGGCGGTCCGGCAGACCGCCGACACACCAGCCTCTGGCGAACCGCTCAAAAAAGACGAGCGCGAACTGCTCGAAAATTACCGAATCATAAGCGAAGATCTGCAATCGGCAGCGCAATCGATGATCAAAGCATGGGCCATAGAGTCGCGGGAAAACGCAGGAGGGGGCTCAGACTTACGGGCGAAGAAATTGGCCTAGAGCTGGGGCGACTTGGATGGAAAATTATCTAACACAGGAGGGGTTCGAAAATGCCGCAAATTCCGGCCAAAGACACGTCAAAGTACACGACAAAATCACGCTTCGACAAAGCTATAAACTCACTGCTCGGGATGGTGCAAGGCGTAGCGATTGATGACGAAATCAATCCGACAGAAAAAGCGCACCTTGAAGACTGGCTCAACGATTATTCAACATACCAGCACAAACATCCCTTTAATGAAATCTACCCCGTCGTCAGGGATGCCATAGAAGACAATCTATTCACGTTCGAAGAGCACGCGGACATCACCTCCCTTTGCGAACGGCTCAACGGAGAATCTGCGTTTACTGACCAGGTCACAGCGGATATTCAAAGGCTGCATGGGGTTATGTCAGGTATTTTGGCGGATGGTGTAGTAAAGCCAAAAGAGGTCGCGGGACTATCCGACTGGTTGCAAGAACATGAACACCTGAAAACCTGTTGGCCATACGATGAAACCGAGTCCATCATCTGCGCTGTCCTGCAGGACGGCAAGATAACCCCCGCCGAACAAAAAGAATTACTCCTGTTTTTTTCCGAGTTCATTTCTGTTTGTGATGACAAAACCCTGACCCGTCTGCCCGTAGTCTTTGACGGTACCGTCAAAGCCGTCTGCGCGCTCGATCCAGATATATGCTTTCTGACTTCGGTGTTCTGTTTTACCGGTGCGCTGTCGGGAGGCCTGCGCAGTAAAGCCGAAAAGATTGTCGCCGAGCTAGGAGGAAGATCGTCGGGGTCAGTATCAAGAAAACTCGACTATTTGGTTATCGGGGCTGAAGGGAATCCATGCTGGGCCTACGCCTGCTATGGCCGCAAAGTAGAAAAAGCCGTAGCGCTCAGAAAGGCAGGACACCATGTTGTTATTGTCCATGAAAATGATTTTTGGGATGCGGTAGAAGGCCGCAGTAATGAAATCGAAACTGAAGAAACAATAGTCGTCTGCCCTGAATGCGGGGCCTTCATCGGCACTTAATCTATATGGGGAAAACATGAAATACTCAACCTTTGTAATCCTGACCATTTTGTTTTGCCTGCTTACATCAACCGCCTGGGCCAGCCCCGACTACTGCCGAAGCAAATCAGCCGCCAAAGAGGACCTAAAACAGAGCCTGTTGGCTCGCTATGGCAATAGTTTTTCCACGGTCAAAATGCTACTGGACTCTGGCGTGGAAAGTTACGAAAGACTATGTTCTGTCCCTGATGATGGGGTAAGACAGGGGATCATCAGCAAACTCAACGGTAGATACTACCCCGCCTTTTCAACGATCTGGATGCTCTACGAATCAAATTACAAAGACTATCAAGCTCTTCAGTAAATCAATTGTCGGGAGGGGACAAGGTACATCAATGAAACCAGCAATTCTCATCCTCCTTTTTATCGGGCTGACTACCGTTGCTTACGCTAAACGTTTGCACCTCGAAAAGTATTACCAAGAGAAATGGTGCGCAGAGCAGGGAGGACAAACCGAAGTGGTCCTTGAGGATAGAACTAGGGTCGATTACCCCTCCTCCCGAGGGATTCACTTTGCGGGCCTTTTCCCACCTAACATCTTGTCTAACCAGGTGTTATTCATGGGCTCTTACTACATATTGTGCTGCAATCCAAACGGGCACTACATGTTGATATGTTGTGGAAAAATCGAACAAGCACTATTGACAACGACTTAACCTGAAGGTTAAATGTGTATATCACCAAGGTCGATACATATAGGGGGGAGAGTTTTCGCATATTTTCGTTGTGCGATGAAGCTGGGTCCTCTGAAATAGATAAAATTGCCGCCTCAATAAATAACAGCCAGATAAAACAAATCGAAAAACTAGATGCTACTTTTGAGAGGATGGCGCTACACGGCCAACGCTCACTGCCCACCGATCGATGCCATCATATCGACGATGGTATATGGCAGTTCAGGGCGGATGATATCCGTGTTTTTTGGTTTTACGATAAAGGTAACGTTATTATTTGTACTCACGGGTTTATAAAAAAGGTGAACAGAACCCCGCGAAAACAAATAGATAAAGCAAAAACAGTAAGAGCTGAATATCATTCCGCAAAAAAAGAAGGACAACTAACAACTGTGGAGGAAGAAAATGAGTAAGGGGGCCTTTAAAGCATTATTAAAAGAGGCTAGAAAAACAGATAGCTATTGGGTCGAAAAAGCAATTCTTGAATTCTCTAGCGAATTACACATGCTCATGAAGTCGAAAGGAACCTCAAAGACTGAACTGGCCGCAATTATCGGGACTAGCCCGGCCTACATTACAAAGGTCTTTAGAGGTAATGCTAATTTCACCATTGAATCAATGGTAAAGCTGACCAGAGCCCTTGATGGAAGGTTGCATTTCCACGTCTCTGGCGAAGAAAAAAGGACCAGATGGTTTGATGTTATTGATGGTGGAAAAAACAGAATAGATGAGAATTACTGGAGTGAC
>JAKIUS010000089.1 GCA_021647445.1 Geopsychrobacter sp.
TGTCGATCTTGCGGAGATCAGCGGCTCGGAAACCTTTATCCACCTAAATCATCAAGAGAACAGCTGGACGGTGCAACAGGAAGGAATTCATCAATATCGCATGGGGGAACAGGTCAGAGTTTATGTCAACCCGGCCCTTCTGTATGTTTTTGACCTCAATGAGCGCCTGGTGGCCTCCCCCGACAATATCTCCACAAACTGATTTGAAAGCAGGATAAATGGCTCGCATAAATTTAAAAAACCTGGCCCACGCCTATCTTCCCGCTCCGACCAGCGAGACCGATTACGCCCTGCGTAAAATGGATCACGTCTGGGAAGATGGCCGCGCTTACGCCTTGCTTGGCCCCTCTGGATGTGGCAAAACAACCCTGCTGAACATCATTTCTGGACTGGTGCAACCCTCTGAAGGACAGGTATTGTTTGACGGCAAGGACGTGTCGGCACTTCCGCCCCAGGCACGTAACATCGCACAGGTTTTTCAGTTCCCGGTGATCTACGACACCATGAGCGTTTTTGACAACCTGGCCTTTCCCTTGCGTAACCGCAAACAGCCAGAGGCCGAAATTCGCACCCGCGTCGAAGAAGTGGCCGAAATGCTCGAACTCAAAGACGAATTGCACAAGCGGGCCGCCAACCTGAGTGCCGACGCCAAGCAGAAAATCTCTCTTGGCCGCGGACTGGTGCGCAATGATGTCGCGGCCATCCTGTTCGACGAACCACTCACCGTCATCGACCCTCACCTCAAACTACTGCTACGCCGCAAACTGAAACAGATTCACGCTCGGTTCAATTTGACCATGGTCTACGTCACCCACGACCAATTGGAAGCCTTAACCTTTGCCGACCAAGTGGTCGTAATGAATGAGGGTCAGGTGATGCAGATCGGCACCCCTCAAGATCTATTTGAAAACCCCCAACATACCTTTGTCGGATATTTTATCGGCAGCCCGGGGATGAATTTTCTCCCCTGCCAGATGCACAAGGGGGTCGCCAGCGTTGGCCCGCAGCTTATACCGGTCGGCCATGGCACAGATCAGCTCCATGGCCACTTTGAACTAGGGATTCGTCCCGAGTTTCTTAAGCTACACCCCAACCAGACCCCAGGAACGCACAGGGTCGAGATCGATGAGGTCGAAGAACTGGGTAATTGCAAGATTGTGCGGGTTCTTCTGGATGGGCAGGGTCTCAAAGTGAAACTGACCGAGGAACAGGAAGTTCCTGCAGAGCACGGGTTTCTGGAATTTCCGCCAGCATGGATCAGACTTTATGCCGATAGCATCCTGGTTCGGTCCACAGACGAGAGCCAGCGCTGCAAGGGGCCACATCATGAATAAATGGCAAGACAACAAGGCATGGTTTTTAGTCATCCCAGTCTTTCTGGTCGTTGCAGCCTCGGCAATTATCCCCCTGATGACCGTTGTAAACTACTCCCTGCAAGATATTTTCGGCCCCAATCAACGGGTCTTTGTCGGGTTGGAATGGTACAAAGAGGCCCTCACCAATCCACGTCTGCATGCCGCACTTAATCGCCAACTGCTGTTCTCATCACTGGTCTTACTCATCGAGATTCCCCTCGGCATCCTCATCGCACTGATGATGCCGAAAAAAGGCTGGGGAGCATCACTCAGCCTGGTGCTGGTGGCACTACCGCTACTGATCCCATGGAATGTTATCGGCACCATCTGGACGATCTTCATGCGCCCGGATATCGGCCTGCTGGGTGCCGCGATCAACGGCATGGGGCTCCCCTTCGACCATACATCATCCTCGCTTGCGGCCTGGGTGACCGTCATGCTGATGGAGGTCTGGCACTGGACCCCACTGGTGGTACTGCTCGCCTATGCCGGGCTACAGGCAATTCCAGAAGCCTATTTCCAGGCGGCACGTATCGACGGCGCTTCGGCCTGGGCCACCTTCCGCTACATTCAGCTGCCCAAACTACGCGGCGTCCTGACCATAGCGGTACTCCTGCGCTTCATGGACAGTTTTCTGATCTACGCCGAGCCTTTTGTCCTGACCGGTGGCGGACCCGGAAATTCCACCACATTCTTATCCATCTATCTGGTCAAACTGGCAGTCGGTCAGTTCGATCTTGGTCCAGCCGCAGCCTTTTCAATAATCTACTTCCTGATCGTACTGCTCTTTTGCTGGTTGTTCTATCAGGCTCTCCTGAAGGTCGGAACCGGAGACAAGTCATGAAGATCCAAAAAAGAACCATTGGCCTGATCATCTACTTCATCTTGCTCATGTTGCCCATCTACTGGATGCTGAACATGTCACTGCGCACCAACGCGGATATCCTGAGCACCTTCACTTTCTATCCGCAAAATCCAACCCTGGCGAACTATATAAAAATCTTCACCGACCCCTCCTGGTACTCAGGATATTTGAACAGTTTTTATTATGTCAGTATGAACGTTGTCATCTCATTAGTAACCGCATTACCGGCAGCCTATGCTTTTTCGCGGTACAGTTTTTTGGGCGACAAACACCTTTTCTTCTGGCTGTTGACCAATCGCATGGCACCACCGGCAGTCTTTTTGCTGCCGTTTTTCCAACTCTACTCAACCTTTGGCCTCATCGACACCCACTTTGCGGTAGCACTCTCCCACTGCCTGTTTAACGTCCCGCTGGCCGTCTGGGTTTTGGAAGGGTTTATGTCAGGAGTGCCACGTGAAATTGACGAAATGGCCTATATCGATGGCTACAGCTTCCCACGTTTTTTCCTGACCATCTTCACCCCCTTGATCCGCACCGGCATCGGCGTCACTGCATTTTTCTGCTTCATGTTCTCCTGGGTCGAGCTACTGCTGGCCCGAACCCTGACCACCACCGAAGCGAAACCGATCGCAGCTATTATGACCCGAACGGTCAGCGCCTCGGGACTCGACTGGGGCCTGCTGGCGGCGGCGGGGATTCTAACGATCGTACCGGGCGCACTTGTCATCTGGTTTGTACGCAACCACCTGGCCAAGGGCTTTGCCCTCGGTCGGGTCTAACGAGGTAAAGCGATGTCCTTCGAATGGATGGCATGGACCATGCCGACAGCAATCTTCTTTATCACCATCGCTTGCCTGCTGATCGGCATGACAATCTGGCAGGCTTTAGCTCCCAGTGGGGAGCGCGAGGGCTTTTTACCGATCATCACGACCCCTGGTGACCGGCTGTTTATCGGCCTGCTCAGCAGTGCCTACATCAATCTGGCCTGGCTGGGACTAACCAGTTTATCCCTCTGGTTCGCTTTCGTCATCGCCGTGATCTGGATGATCGTGCTGATGCGTTGGGGATGAGCAAAAACTTAAATACCAACATCTACAAAACCGCGCGATATACAATTCTGCACAACGCAAAAGAAGCACGGGAAGTCTAAAAACCTTAAGGAGGAGAAGAGATCATGACAAAAGCATTCCGCAAAGGAAAACCACGTATGGGGCTATTACTCAGCTTCACCGCAGTAGTGCTTATGCTCCTTACAACATCGGCGAGTGCAGACCGGGCCGCCGCCAAGAAATGGGTCGATAATGAATTCCAACCCTCGACCCTGACCAAAGCCGAACAGATGAAGGAGATGGAATGGTTCATCAATGCCGCTAAACCCTTCAAGGGGATGAAGATCAAGGTCGTCTCAGAAACCATTCCAACCCATGAGTATGAATCCAAGGTACTCGCCAAGGCCTTTCAAGAGATCACGGGGATTGAAGTCACTCACGACCTGATTCAAGAAGGTGACGTCATCGAAAAACTCCAGACCCAGATGCAATCAGGTGAGAACATCTTTGATGCGTATATTAATGACTCAGATCTGATCGGCACCCACTACCGCTATGGCTACGTCGTCAACCTGACCGACTGGATGACCGGCGAAGGCAAAGACGTAACCTTGCCGACCCTTGATATCGATGATTTCATGGGAAAATCATTCACCACCGCCCCCGATGGCAAGCTCTACCAACTCCCAGACCAGCAGTTCGCCAACCTCTACTGGTTCCGTTACGACCGGTTCAACCGGGCAGACTTTAAAGCCCAATTCAAGAAACTCTACGGCTACGAGTTGGGCGTTCCGGTCAACTGGTCTGCCTATGAGGATATCGCCCAATTCTTCAGTGAGCATGTACGTGAGATCGACGGCAAGGCAGTTTATGGCCACATGGACTACGGCAAGAAAGCCCCAGATCTGGGCTGGCGCTTTACCGATGCCTGGCTGTCGATGGCAGGAGCAGGCGATAAAGGGATTCCAAACGGCAAGCCGGTTGATGAGTGGGGTATCCGGGTCGACGAAAACGACCGACCGGTCGGTTCCAGTGTCAGCCGTGGCGGTGCAACCAACGGCCCAGCGGCTAAATACTCATTACGAAAATACATGGAATGGCTGCGGAAATATGCTCCTCCAGGCGCTCTCGGCATGGATTTCTACCAATCACTGCCCAGTCTGGCCAAAGGGAATGTCGCGCAACAGATCTTCTGGTACACCGCTTTCACCTCTTCAATGATTAAAAAGGGCACAGCGGTCGTCAATGAAGACGGTACCCCGAAATGGCGCATGGCACCTTCTCCCCATGGACCTTACTGGCAAGAGGGAATGAAGCTCGGCTACCAGGACTGTGGTTCCTGGACCCTGCTCAAGAGCACCCCACTTAAGCGCCGCAAGGCGGCCTGGCTGTTCGCCCAGTTTGCCGTTTCTAAAACCGTTTCGCTTAAGAAAACCCATGTTGGCCTAACCCCGATTCGTGACAGCGACATTCGCGACGAATCGTTCACCAAACGTGCACCACAACTGGGTGGTCTGGTTGAATTCTACCGTAGCCCGGCTCGGGTCGCCTGGACGCCGACCGGCACCAACGTACCGGACTATCCGAAGTTAGCCCAGCTCTGGTGGCAGAATATCGGCGAAGCGGTTGCAGGCGAAGTAACTGTCGATACCGCAATGGATAATCTGGCCCGTGAGCAGGATAAAGTTCTCAAACGGATCGCCCGGAGCAAAGCCCAAGGCGACAAGGGACCAAAATTAAACCCGGAACGTGATGAGTCCTACTGGCTCAACAAGCCGGGGTCACCCAAGGCAAAACTGGCCAATGAAAAACCCCAGGGTGAAACCGTCAATTATGACGACCTGATCAAAGCCTGGCGTGAAGGCAAGACAAAATAGACAGATCACGTCAAGCAAGATCTGATTTTTCACTTATCAGCATCAACATTCAAGCACAACCTTCAGGGGCCAGGGCATGGTCTTGGCCCCTGATTTTCATCCACCGTCGCAAACCCTGGGGGTGGGGAGACAGATATGAACAGACAAGAGAGCTTACAACAGTTAAAGGATGGCGGCTGCTTTGACCTGCTGGTCATCGGCGGCGGTGCGACCGGTTGCGGCGTAGCACTAGACGCGGCCAGCCGCGGGCTGAAGGTTGCACTGGTCGAAAAGAATGACTTCGCCGAAGGGACCAGCAGCCGCAGCACCAAACTGGTGCATGGCGGGGTGCGTTATCTGGAGATGGCGGTCAAGAAATTTGACCGGGTGCAGTATAACCTGGTCAAAGATGGCTTACGCGAACGCCATACCCTGCTTAAAAATGCGCCCCACTTATCAAAGCGCCTGGCGTTGGTTACCCCGCTCTACCGTTGGATCGACGTACCCTATGTTTTTGCCGGGCTCAAACTCTACGATATACTGGCAGGCAAACGCAGCATCGGCCAGAGTTGCCTGCTCAGTCGCAAAGAGGTTTTACGCCGCTTTCCAACGGTGAAGGCCGCAGGGTTAAAAGCCGGAGTTCTCTACTATGACGGCCAGTTTCACGATGCGCGCATGGCCCTCGCCCTCGCCCTGACGGCGCAGCAACAGGGGGCCGTAATTGCCAACCATGTCGCAGTCAGTGGACTCATTCAGGACGAAAACAAGATCTGTGGCGCACAACTCTGCGATTCATTATCAGGAGAACGCTGGGAGATACGCGCCAAAGGGGTAATCAACGCCACCGGCCCCTTTATCGATCAGATTCGCAACATGGATAACCCTGACGTACAAAAAATCCTTTCGACCAGCAGCGGCATCCACATTGTTCTGGATAAGCATTTTGCCCCACCAGACACCGGTTTGATGATCCCCAAAACCGAAGATGGCCGGGTGCTGTTTGTGCTGCCCTGGGAAGGTCACGCCCTGGTCGGCACCACCGATGAACCGGCAGAGATTAGCGAGCACCCCAAGCCCCTTGAGCGCGAAATAGACTACCTGCTACGTCACCTTGGTCGTTATTTCAACCTGCAGGTCAAAAGATCCGACATAAAAGCAGTCTGGTCGGGGTTACGCCCACTGATCTCCGATCCCCAAGCGGTCGATACCGCCTGTCTTGCACGTGATCATGTCATCGATGAAAGTCCCACGGGCTTACTGACGATCGCCGGCGGAAAATGGACAACCTATCGGAAAATGGCTGAAGACACCGTTGATCACGCATTGAAGATGTTCCCTTTGACGCCAGCTCGGCCAGAGTGCCAAACCGAACAGTTGTCAATTCTCGGTGGTGCCGCTTTCAGGAAAGAGGATGGCCAGGAGTTAGGTGAGAAATTCGGCTTGCCAGCAGATGTCGTCGACTATCTGCAACGGACGTACGGCGACCAGGCCGAACAGGTCGCAATCCTGACGCAAAAAGTCGGTGGCGCACGCCTGATCAAAAACCATCCGCTACTCGAAGCCGAGATCTACTATGCAGTACATAATGAAATGGCTGAGCGGGTCATCGACATGCTGGCACGGCGCATGCCGTTAGTTTTACTCGACAACGATGCGGCGCGCAAAGCAGCCCCGCGCGTTCTCGAGATCATGAAAAACGAGCTCGGCCGGGATAAAGAACGTTGCCCAGAAGAGGGTTT
>JAKIUS010000090.1 GCA_021647445.1 Geopsychrobacter sp.
CGCCATTGGAAGGGTGTCTGTCGCTAAGGATGGCGACAGTCAAGCCCCATGGATGAGTTCATGCGTCCCTGGAAATGGCGTGCGCGAACTCATCGTGCCTAAGTGGAGCGAAGTGGATAACCAGAAAGCCTTAATAAGTATGAGCTCATATTTTGCGATGAGAAAAGCTTTCAGATCAACACCCTGGCAAATACTGCTTTTACCGGCGCTTTCTGAACGTCCAACCGGCTCCGACCATAATTACATGCCCATACTTTCATCTAAGACATCAAAGTCCAAAATCATCATTCAAACGTCCAACCTGATGCATGCGCTCGTGAAGTATTGTAACGATACCGATATCACCGCTACTTAGATGTCGCCAATAAACAAAGTGCTTTTCATATCTACAGAAAAAACCATCCACTTCAAAACTGGCAGGAATCGGACATGAAAGAACCTCATGTGTCTCTATCTTTAAAAATGTATCAAACAGGTCGATAACATAGCTGCCAGCCTGCTCTGCGCCCCATTGACTAAAAGTATATTGATATATTTCATCAATCCTATGCGACGCAGCATCCTGGATTAAATAACGCGCCATCAGTCCTTCCTGGATCTATTGCGATCGATCACTTCCTGGGCAGTTACTGGAGTATAAGAGCTCTCTGGGGCAGCAAAAGCAAGAGAGAGTTCCCCCTTAAGACGGTCAAAGGTCTGTTGTTCCACACGCTCCTTATCGCGGCGAATGAGATCGCGAATATACTCACTCACATTCTCGTAAGAACCCGTTTCTCCAACGCTTTTCGCGACAAAATCACTTAACGCGCCGCTGATCCGAACTGTCATTGTTGTCTGAGCCATATTGAATATTCTCCTGCACACCATTTGTACTCATCATAATCAATATTCAACACAAAGTCAAAATAATCAACCATTCCCAAGTGAAGTCCGAAGTCTAATGAACAACTTATGGTGACGCCCTGCAAAAAAACGAAAATAAGAATCAAACGGAGACTGTGACCCCTAAACCCTGAACGTAGGCGCTTAACCGCAGGAGGCAGCAAAACTCGGCTAAAACCTCAACATTCCGGCCTCTGTTCCGCAGCTTATCACCTGCGTCCCGTGGTTGCTAATGGGGAAAAGGTTAAAAGATCGAAGCAACCCACCAACCTTAGATCGTAGGAGGGATTTGGGTACTGAGAAGCGGCAAGAAGGTCGGGCGCGCTTCTTTGCTTACTTTCTTGACGCGAGACAGGGGCGCAACCCGCCGACCCTGTCATTCCAAATTTCCTTGTCCATCCAATTGGACTTCGATATAATGTCAATGACATCATGTTTTAAGGAGGTTATATGTCTCAAATTACTGCACGACTACCAGATTCCGTTGTCTCGTCCCTCGATAAGGCCGCACAAACGCTACATCGATCACGGGCAGATATCATTCGCCAAGCAATTGAAAGATACTTGGAGGATTTTGGAGATCTTTCTGTTGCCCTGGAAAGGCTTCAGGACCCAACCGATGAAAGTGTTGATTGGGAGGACGCGAAACGTGCCCTACTCTCTAAGAATTAAGCAAAGTGCCTATAAAGAATTGCAAAAGCTCGATAAAAAGGAACGCATCCACATCGTCTCAACCATCGACAAACTTTCAGAGAACCCACATCTCGGCAAAATACTGAAAGGTGAACTTACGGGACTGCGTCGTATTCGAGCTGGCAACTACCGTGTCCTCTATGAAATCAATGAAGGAGAAGTGCTGATTCTCATCCTGCGGATCGCACACCGCAAGCAGGTTTATCGTTAAAGAAAAGCTCCCGCCTCCCGCCTCCCGCCTTTGCCCTTTTCTGCGCCAAAAGCCCAGATCCTGCACAAATATATTCAGTAGGTTTGCAACCTTGAAAGCCTGACCCTAATGGCTTTGCAGAGGTTGAACCAAAAATAAAAACCAGCGCCTTAAATCTCAGCGTTCTCTGCGCTCTCCGCGGTAAAATGCCCTAACGAATAAAGCCAACAGCAGATCTGACCCCTTCCCCTTTTCAGATAGGTCGGCAATCCAGCGAGAGCTGTCAGGCCTGCAACACGATTCTGATCTTGATACTGGAATGGAAGAACGCCTTGTGCCATAAATTGTTTCACCTCGTTGGTGATAGTTGTTTGCTCGCACAAGCATTCTATCTCCCCGGCCTTGCCGGGATCAACGAGGTTCTTTATTTTTTAGCTGGTGGATCTGGGACTCTTTACAACAACGACACACCGTAGCTGCTTTAAAAAAGAGCCTCAACATCGCGATAAGCACTGAGGATTCTGACGATTTCAATCTCAACTTTTTCCGTCAGATGGCGATAAAAGATGATGTAACGCTTGTACGCAAAGCTACGAACCCCCGGCAAAAGGTTGTCACGATTACGCCCCATATACGGAGCATCGCAAATCGACAGACATTGCCTGAACAACAAATCGACAAAAGAATCGGCGGCAACGGTAGAGTCAGTGGCAATATATAACCATATCTCGGTTAAATCCTCCCGTGCCTGGGCTGAAAGGACCAAAACCGGCCTCTTCAACTGCCGAACCTCTTGCGAGCGTCCTGTTTAATCCTGGCAAGCTGGTCAGTATCAAAAGGCGTGGCATTACCTACGTCAAGCTGACGAACACCAACCAATAGTTCATGACGCAAGTCTTCAACCATAGCCTGACGTTGCACCTCTCGCTCATGGAGCAAACGCAACCCCTCGCGAATAACCTCACTCGAAGACTTATACATCCCCGACCGAACCTTCTCTGCAACCCATGCATCAATTTCAGGTGTAAGTGAAATATTCATAGACAACCTCCTTTTTCCAGATTGTCGCGTCAATAACAGTAAATGTCAATTATGGCCATTTGCGGAGGCGACAGAAGAAGAAACGTCATTTGTCAGGCCTAACCCCTTTCCCTGCCACTCAGCAAAGAAATGACGGTGCCTGGCGGGGCGCTACCCGCCGATTTTGTTATGATGCCGAACAATGGGAGTAAGTGGATTTATCAACAACGTTATTCTTCCCTAGTAGTGCGTTCTGAAAATAACGTTCAATTATGCGTCAGCTACACCCATTTCATCCATTTTGTATTTCCAGCGGAAAATAACGGGCTCCTTATTGAACTCTTCGATTCCGCGATAAATGCGCTCGACTAGCTCTTCCTTGGATTGAACGCGAATATGCCGCAGCAGCGATCGAGCTATCTTGCTGAAAAAGACCTCGATCAGGTTGAGCCATGACCCGTGCTTAGGGGTGAAGACAAATTCAAAACGTTCTGGCTTTGACCGCAGATGGGCCTGAGTCTCCCTGGAAAGATGGGAAGAGTGATTGTCCAGCACCAGCCGAATTTTCCAGTTCTTCGGATAGCTTGCATCCAAAAGATCAAGGAATTCGATGAACTCCCTACTGCGGTGCCGATCTCTGACCAAGGGGATAACCTGTCCGTTATGCAGATCTATGCCGGCAAGAAGAGATACTGTCCCCAAGCGCTTGTATTCATAATCTCTGGCCCTCGTAGCGTACTTCTCCGGAACCGGCATGAGTTCGGCAGCGATATTCTTGATGGCCTGAATGCCGGGTTTTTCATCATAGGAGACTGTGACACTGGTGCGTTCATCTTTAGAGGTGTTGAGTATTTCGACCTCCTTATAGACGCACAGCACATTGGCCATTTTAGCATCGAAATCTGGATCCTTGCGTTCCAGATAGTAGCTGATTTTGTGGGGCTTGATGTTGCTCTTGGACAAAATGTCATGCAACCGGCCCTTGCCAATTTTGGCCAGACAGGAATAACCCTGCTCTTGGCAATGTTTCCGAAGGTGCTTGATTAATAGACTATAAGTCCACGTTTCGTGAGCATAATCCAAATCGGTTGGCTTCTGGCAGGCAACCGATAGAACCCAAGCCTTAGCGTCATCAGTAATAAGCGTAGGATGACCTGGACGCGGCAAATCCTTAAGTGCTGGCAAAGGGCCGAAGCTCAATGCCTTATCAATACAGCGTTCGATTAAAGGGCGGGTCGCACCCATTTCGCGGACAATGTCGGTAATCCTCATGCCGCCGCTGTAGAGTAAAAGAATTTTGGCTCGCCGGACAGCTGCCGCTGCTTCAGTCCGGCTATTGCTAATGCGTGAAAGCTCTTCTCGATCTTCGGATGAAAGACATAGTGCGGATCGCTTGGCCATAACCACCTCCCTCGTAATGGACATTGTTACGGGGAGGATAGCATAAATCTGCCAAAACTACACGTTATTTACGGAACGAACTACTAGCTCCGAAAGCGATTGAAGTGTTCTGGCTAAATACACGTGGTGCAATCGCAAATTGAATTCACCCTATATGTGCCGCTCCAAATCCATACTGTCATGAAGCAGTCTCAGCACATCGATAGTGGTCGCGCCGCCGATACGGAACACCACAAAATGCCGTCCCTTACGTCCTTGTCGAGCGATATGAAGGGTCCAGATACCTTTGCCGACCTCATCGCGACACCTGGCACCCAATACTTCAGGCCCTTCTGCAAGCGCCCCAATCGCCAGCGATAAGGTCTCAGCATACACCCTGGCCTGCCGCCGACCAAAGTTGACTGCCGACCATTGCAGAATTTCGAAAAAATCTGCCTCTGCCCTCCTAGCGAGGCGAACAGTCCAAAGTGGACTCACGCGTCACCGATCGCTTTGGCTGACAAGGCTTTGAGATGCATGCTGAGCACCGCAGGTGCTTCGAAGGCGCTCAAGTGACCGGCCTCGATATCAGCGACGCCAACCTGAATAGCCTTGCGCAAGGCGTCCAGACGCAAGGCATCCTCTTCCTCGCGACGCTCAACAAGGCGCAAACCCTCACGCAAAACTTCACTGGCATTCTGATAACGCCCCGAGGTCACGAGTTGCTCCACCAAGAAAGCCTGATGATCGGTCAATACAACATTGCGGGTCGGCATGAATCGTCTCCTTTTCCTATTGGCATATTATGCCAACAAGGTCTACAAAAGTCCATCTCAGTTTACACAACGGCTTAGGACAGAAGTGACGGGGCCGATAAATTGTTGTGTTTAATTTTGCCCAGACAGCAGATTAAGTTATTTTCTGCCATGGACGGTACGACGCCGAGATCAAGAGTGAAGGGCTGCCCCCTATGTTTTCACTCACTAGAGATCGCAGAGACCACCGAGAAGTTCAATGCCCCAGGTCTTAACCAAAGCCAAAGCTCCTGGTGGTGTAACGTCTCTTCTGTAAATTCATTTCATCACCCAGTGCCGCTGGAAATTGGGTGTTGAAAAAGTGGGCCATTTCAGTCTTCCATGTTGGTGACGCCAAATCACTAACAAAAGGAGAAAAGAGATGACCCACCACGAGGACGATACAACAATTGCGCGGGTGATGGAAACCCTGATTGAAAATGGCATGGCGAGCATGGGCGAGGCCTTTGGTATCCTCTACAATGCGGCCATGGAAATTGAACGGGCACAGTTTTTAGGTGCCGGTCGATATGAGAGGAGTGATAACCGAATCGGCCAGGCCAATGGATTCAAGGATAAACCGCTACACACGCGGGTTGGGTAAATTCCTTTGAAAATACCGCAGGTTAGAAACTTGCCAAAGGGTGCTAAAGGTTTTTATCCAAAAGCACTGGAGAGGGGAATCCGTAGTGAGCGGGCCTTAAAGTTAGCCTTGGCAGAGATGTACATCCAGGGGGTATCGACCCGAAAAGTGACCGCGATCACCGAAGAGTTGTGTGGCCTGGAAGTCACCAGTATGGAAGTCAGTCGTGCCACAAAATTGCTGGATGAAGAGGTCAAGGCCTGGCGTAACCGGAAACTCGGATCCATTCGCTATCTTATCCTGGATGCTCGCTACGAGAAGGTCCGTCATGGCGGTAGCGTAATCGATTGTGCTGTGCTGGTCGCCTTGGGAGTTGATCAAGAGGGAAAGCGTACTGTTCTTGGTACAAGCGTCGCTCTGTCTGAGGCTGAGGTTCACTGGAGAGCGTTTATCTCCTCTTTGTTGGATCGTGGTATGCGTGGTGTGCAAATGGTCGTCAGTGACGCCCACGAAGGCCTGAAAACGGCACTGCGAGCCGCAATGCCGAGTGTTCCCTGGCAACGTTGCCAGTGCCACCTTCAGCGCAATGCCCAAGCCTATGTTCCTAAAGTTTCGATGAGGGGAACGGTTGCTGCCGCTATTCGCCAAATATTCACTGCGGCTGATCGCGCAGAGGCGGACCAGAAGTTGAAAGATTTTGTGCAGTCATATGAAAAAACGGCACCACGGCTGGCTGAGTGGGCAGAGGGTAACATCCCAGAAGGACTGACTGTTTTTCAATTGCCTACCAAACATCAGAAGAGAATGCGGACATCCAATAGTATTGAGCGCTTGAACAAGGAGATCAAAAGACGGACCAGGGTCGCGACCTTGTTCCCGAATGAAGAATCTTTACTACGCTTGGTCAGCGCTGTGCTAGCGGAGATCAGTGAAGATTGGGAAACCGGTAAAGTGTATCTCAACATGGAGGCTGAATAACGGCTGACTGGAATTTACAGAACAGATGTTGCTTTATCCGCGCGCCGCACACAACGCGCGCCGCACACAACGCGATACGACATGATACCAAGGTGTGTCTGACAAGGAAACAAGGCTTGAGCGTGGCATTGTCATAATATTCCCTTCGCAAATGAGCTGATCTGGTTCTTTGCTAGGCTAGCGGATAACTGATTTTACGTCAACTAAGTGGGTGTCCGGGCCTGTAAAGTAGTTTGTGTAAATGGCTCTTGATTTCGGTTGTCAATCAGCCGGGATTCTATCTTCAAATAAAATAGTAAATCGGTTGAGGGCGGCCCGCCAATCTCTGATCGGCATGGTCCAC